>NZ_JBCPXV010000006.1:0-113828 GCF_039581225.1 Ornithinibacillus proteolyticus
AGTTTGCCTTCAAGCCCTCCGCACATTCCCTCACGAGCATGCACTGCCTGTCAGCTATACACTTCCGCCACTACGGCGTGTTTGGGACTTTCACCCTTAAGTTCGGAGCGCTGCCAAGCGCACAAAAGACGACCACTTAATTGTGATCGTCTCCAAATAAAAAATTTTGTAAAGCATCTTTATCGGATATGTACTGACCTCGATTTCCCACCAACGTTTCAAATATCCAATAATTCGTTTTCTTGAGGAAACTAATAAAATGAATACTGCTTTAAATCATTTACAACTTTATGATATTTTTTACACACCACACCCGGTACATGAATATTCAGTTCTTACTGTTTGACCTAAATAAACATTTTTACCCTTATAAACAGCATGGTCAAGTGATACCGCCTTTTTGGTCCAAAGGGGGTGTATACCTTTTGTATAGATCCAAACTTCTGAATAACCTACATTGGTTGGATATTTTTCGGATGCTGCATAGTTGTATGCCATTCCTGCACCCAAACTTGCAACGATACCGCCAATAATAGTCATACCCAAAGCGGCGGCCATGAGTGTTCCTAAAATCCCCCCCAGTGCACTGTATGTATAGGTGTCAAAATTTCTTTTTGCATTTACATTAACATATTTCGTATCATAATACTCCCAAGTACTCATTGTACCAACCTCAGTAGGTTGAATAATTCTGTCATTGAAAGTAATACTAGTGGATATTGGACTGCTTGGACCATCACTTATAGTTAATTCAAAGTGATGTTTTTCTCCATTAATTAAGAATTCATTTTCACCAACCTGCTTCACTACCTCAACTATTTCATCTGTAATAGCCACAAATGTGTCTTTATTATCTGAACTTAATATCATGCTTTTTTCACCATCTATTATTCCCGCATAGATAAGGTTTTTTCAATGTTTCCCAAAGCCTTCATGGCAATTTGTTCGTTCTCCTTAGATAATTCCTCGTTATTCACAGCCGTTTCAACGTTTAATGTTTCAATGTGATTTTCAATTACGCGTTTATCAACTTTGCTTAGGTTGTCCAATACCCCAGGGGATGCCCCCAATTTTTGACTTTCGGCAAAGGCAGGTGAGACATTATTGAACACTAATATTACTATTAATCCCACAAGAATAGTTTTAAATATATTAATTTTCAATTTTTCCACTCCTTTTATTTTGTTATACCCAAAGACAAAAAAACAATTAACTTGGTGCCCCCTCTCAAAAACTTAATGTATACGCTATGAATACGAGTCTATCATTCAGTTTCAATATTTTAAAGGTTCTAAATACTCATTTTAAATCATACATTTTATGTTATTATTATGGTAGATAGGTACAAATAGTCATCTGGACTTGCTTGTCTGGTTATAGATCAACTTTGTTGATTTAGAATTCGTACAATTGAAATAGCAAGCTTTTGAATATGAGCCTGTTTGCACAGGCGAAAGGAGTGACAATATGTCTAAAGATAAACAACAGTGGTATCCTAGTATAGTGGGCTTAGGTGCATTTGTGCTCGGTACTATTTTGAACTTGATACTTGGTCCCGACATTTATGTCATACTTGGTTTTTTAACTGCGGCGATAATATTAACTAGCGCAAATACTATCTATCTGTTTTACAAAAAAAAGAAATCGACGAGGAGACGGAAATAAACCCGTTGTAAATCCGCATTTTCCTGACGATCCCCCATAACTAAGACAAATTAATCTCTTGTTATTAGTTATTTTACTTTTGGGGGGAGTACAGGAAACGCAATACATTTGTGTTATTAGTCAGCTACCATTACACTAATTACTTTTTTCATAATAATTTCCGCCTCACTAGTCTGTACTCTCTATAATCATTTCCGAATAAATAAAAAAGCGCTCCACGGAACGCATATCAGTTGCTTCTTTCTGCTATCCTTCTAATAATTGCAAAAAATTCGCTTAAACCCGCTTACCCCTCACGTTTATTCACTCCTGCTTTTCTTACGATATTTCCAATAGCAGCTAAGCACCGAGGACTTCTTGTAGCATTAGACCACCTAATCTATAATCGTCATTTATGTAATGGAGTTGAATAGTTTTATTACAATTATAAAATTCGATATGCTCTAAAATTATAGCATCTAGGTATAAAGAATCACTAGTAGGTGAAACTCCACCACTAGTAGATTCAAATTATCCGGATGGTTATGATTATTTTCCCTAACAAAAAACCTCCAGAACTAAAGATCCGGAGGCAATTCTTATTGTATTAAATTCGTTCATTGCATAACCAATGCTGGTACTGTATCATCTAGACTGCTTACTTCTACATCCTTGTAGTAATACTTCACGATATCTTCGTATGTCTTTCCTTCTTTAGCCATTCCATTCGCACCGTATTGGCTCATTCCGACACCGTGTCCATTTCCTTTCGTCGTAAAAATCAGGTAGTCATTTTTTTGTTCGATTGTAAAATCGCTTGAGCGTAATTGAAGCTTTTCGCGTACTTCACGACCTGAAAAGGCGTTACCTGCGAGGTTTAATTCATCAACGCGATTACTTTCTGTTCTCGTTACATCAATAGTAAGCTTTTTTTCCGCTGGTAAATCAATTGCGAGTGCCTCTTCCACTTGCTCCAAGGAAAAGACTTCTTGGTCTAAATAGTATGGTGAGTCCTCATCCCACGGGCTTGGCACACTCCGTAAGTATGGTATTTCGTTCACATAGTAATCCTCGGAATTCTCGGTATACCCATTACTTGTCGAGAAGAACTGCGGATCAATAGGCTTATCCTTATACGTAATAATTTTCCCCTTTGTAGCCATAACCGCTTCGGATATTTTCTCCATATTCTTCTGATAGTTCTTGCCCCACTTCGCACGTAACTCAGCATCATCATTATAAACCTGATCTTGAATTGTATCCGTGACATTGGAAGCCGCTTCCTCTGTTTGGTACATCATTTTATTGACAATATAGGTTCTTGCTGCCAGAGCCTGAGCCTTTAATGCTTCTGTTTCAAATTCAATTGGCATTTCAGATGCCACAACCCCCATGACATATGTCTCTAGTGGTACATTTTCCACTACCTCACTTTGAGCTCGCATTACTGCAACTTCGACAGCCGAATCATCTACCAACACTTCTTCCTGTTCCGGTGTTTGCTTATGTTCAATAGATTGTGACAATACCTCTGTACTCGAGATAAATGGAAGAACAACTAATGTCGGAACAGCCAGAATGAGAAAAGATATACTGAACAGAAATAAAGCCGGATATTTCCATTTTAAGCGCCCTCTATTCATAGGAAGGGGCTTCATATTTGATACGTTCGACAACCGTCTTTGAAGAGATTGATACTTTGATGCAGCTTTTTTCTTTTTTAATTTCTGGATTTGTTTCATAGAATTTTTGCGATTTTTCAATAGGGCATCCTCCTCTTTTAGACTTTTTCATATCTAGTAATCCTATTATTAAACTTATACAGTTCGTGAAAATAATAGAACTAGAAATTAAAAAATCTACTGTTGAAAGAGTTAATAGGACAACTAACCAGGGGGGTGGGTGCATCTTTTCGGGTTCTGGGCACATCTTATCCTAAGTTGGGCTCATCTCTCCGGCGGGTGGGTCTATCTGACCTGGGGGCGGGCTCATCTTTCCGGGAGTTGGGCGCATCTTATCCTGAGTTAGGCTCATCTATCGGGCGGGTGGGCCTATCTGACCTAGGGGCGGGCTCATCTTTCCGGGAGTTGGGCGCATCTTATCCTGAGTTAGGCTCATCTATCCGGCGGGTGGGTCTATCTGACCTGGGGGGCGGGCTCATCTTTCCGAAGTTTGGGCCTATCTGATCCGAGCGCGGGCTCATCTTTTCTGGTTTTGGGCCCATCTGACCAAGGAACGGGCTCATCTCACTACCACTCGGGCTCATGTCCTCCAATTTCGGGCCCATCCTCCCCAGAAAAGAGCACCTCCCCCTAACCTAACACAGCCCCCCACCGTTACTACACCACAAAAACAGCATTATCTCATTCCACGCTGCTTCTCAATACTCAAAAAACTTCTTTTCCTATATACTAAAACATGTATAAGCATATTTCCCCATTATTTTCCACATCTCAGATTAACCTATCCTATTTCCCATGATGCAAGGTATCACTGGATAAGATTTGTAGCTCTCATTTAAAACTTGTCCTATATTAGCAAGGTAGATTCATATACTTTTATTACAAGATCAGTAGTCTTTTTATCTAACGGTAATGTTAGACATAAACACCATCAAATACGTCCAATTAACCATAAAGGAAAGGAGGCATTCGGATGCCATTCAAAAAGATACACGGTAGGAACGTTCATTATCAGCTGCATAATCCCTCTTCGAATCCTAGCACCGACGAGACGATCATCTTCGTTCACTCGAACGCAGTCGATTTGCGTGCCTATGATTCAATCCTCAAGAATTTAGACTGTAACTATTCCATTTTACGTTACGATTTAAGAGGGTATGGGAAGAGCGAAAATGATATTCCCATAAACGAGCTGACGATTCAACACTTTATTATGGACCTACATGATTTAATAGATGCCTTACACCTAAAGTCTGTCCACCTTGTAGGCTGGCAATTAGGTGCACTGATTAGCGCAGGCTATGCTGCTCAATTCCCTACTATGGTAAAGACGGTTATGCTGATGGCAATGCCATGCCATCCTCCACATATGATTGAAAGTATCCGTACTCATCGCAGGGAATTATCAGCAAATCAAAAGGAAATTCCCTTTGATTACCTTGAAGCTATGGCCACTACGTTACCAAAGGGACACCCAGAACTGAAACGGCTGCGGGAATATGCTAAAGGAATTGAATTTGAATTATATGTTAAAGTGATGGATCTAAGTGTAAGCGCTGATCCGATTACTCCTATCAAGCAAATTTCTTGCCCGGTGCTCATATTATCCGGGGCAAAGGAGAGGCTATTTCCGTTTCATTATTTAAAATTACATACCGTGCATATTCCGCATTGCCATCATTTAATCATTCCAAATGCAGCAAGCTTCATCGTTTTGGAGCAACCAAAATTGATTGCTCAAATTATCGATGACTTTGTCACAGAGCAGCATGATACACCCGCTATAAAAGATTCTTTTATCCAAGATTTAGGGGAATCGATGCTTGAGTATGTCAATCAAATTCAAAACGAATGGTTACATAAGCTCCATGCTCATAAGCAGCTGCAAGTTAAAATGCTAGGATATTTTCGTGTTACGATTCAAGGTAAGCCTAGTGAAGTCGGATGGAATAAACGATTTGCTAAACAATTACTGCTTTACCTGTTACTGAACCGCTCCACAACGAGGGAGAATATTTGTGAGGCACTATGGCCGAATATGCCGATTCAACAAGCAAGAGCAAATCTACGAGTATATTTATCTCATCTACGAAAGCTATTAACCATTCCTGATAGTGAGTACTCCTTTTTAATCATTGATGGTAGCCATGTATATCTTCAAGGAGACATCCATTGCGATGTAACCACTTTACTAGAACAAATTCGCGAAGCAATGAAAGAGCGCATACCGAGTATTCGGCAACAGCTTATTGACCAGCTAGTTCAATCTCTTCCTATAGATCTTATAGAGGATACTCAAGCCACCGATTGGCTATTAGCATGGCATACGCAACTAGAAGAAGACATCATCGAACTTGTTCTCTGGAATGCTCAGCAATACCAAAAGCAAAAGGACTATGATTCAGCAATTCACCAGTTAAAAAAAGCGTTACAATTTTCTCCGGATATGGAACTCTATCAATGCTTAATCGACATCTATGAGGAAATTGGAAATCTAGATAAAGCAATGAAATGGCGGCAAAGAATGAAGCAATTCGATCACCTTTGAGGAAAAAAGATAGGCAATTCCTTGGTACTGAAATGAGTTGAATAAAATGGCATAGATAGTAAGGGTACAAAAATGATTTATGTACCCTTACCCTTTGCCAGCCAGGGGGACATTGAAACTTTCTAAGTAAAATCCACCTCTCCCTCCTTCCAAATCGCTTACCTTACATTCACGATTGGTTCTCGGATCTGGCTTTTCTTCCCTTTTTCATGATATAAATGACAAGCTACATAATGATTCTCCTCTACCTCTTGCCATTCTGGTTTTTCCTTGCCGCAAATATCCATCGCTAATGGACAGCGGGTTCGGAACACACAGCCACTTGGTGGATTGATTGGACTTGGCAATTCCCCTTGTAGGATAATTCGTTCCCTTGACTCTTCGATATCTGGGTCTGGAATTGGGATAGCGGAAAGTAGCGCTTGAGTATAAGGGTGAAGAGGATTTTCATAGAGATGCTCACTATCCGTCAGCTCTACCATATTTCCTAAATACATGACACCGATCCGATCTGAAATTTGCTTTACCATCGATAAGTCATGTGCTATAAATAAGAACGTGAGCCCTTTTTCCTCTTGAAGTTCCTTTAATAGATTGACTACTTGTGCTTGAACCGATACATCCAGTGCCGAGATTGGTTCATCCGCTATAATGAAATCAGGGTTAAGTGCTAACGCGCGGGCAATACCAATCCGTTGTCGCTGCCCACCACTGAATTCATGTGGATAGCGGTTTGCATGGTCACGGTTTAATCCTACCTCTTCTAGCAATTGATAAACTCTCTCCGTTTGTTCTTGTTTTGTTTTATATAGCCTATGAACCTCCATTGGCTCCGCAATAACCTCTCGTACGGTAGAGCGTGGGTTTAATGATGCATACGGGTCCTGGAAAATCATTTGCATTTTTTGACGTAGTTGGAACATCTTCTTCTCATCTAATTCATGCACATTCTGTCCTTTAAACAGAACCTTTCCTTCTGTCCGGTTATAAAGGCCGATAATCGTTCGCCCAATCGTCGACTTTCCACAGCCAGATTCCCCTACCAGTCCAAAGGTTTCCCCTTTGTTCACATGAAAGGTGACATCATTAACCGCCTTTAAAACCTGGTTCTTTCCCAGGTCAAAATATTTTTTCAACTGTTTAACTTCTAATATCTTTTCTTCCACCATATTCTACACACCTGCCGATTCCCAATATCGTCTCGCTATACAGAGCTCTTTCTCGTATTTTGTATCTTTCAAACTAATAATCTCAATTCCTCTTCCAGTCATTGGCGAATGAATCATCTTTCCATCCCCATAATAAAATCCAACATGATGAATACTTCCTTTTCCTTCTTCATAAGCAAAAAATAATAAGTCACCAGGGAGTAGTTGGTCAAAAGGAACCTCCTTGCCAAATGCAGCTTGATCGGATGCATCTCTACTAATCTGATAACCATTAGCCTTATGCATATTATAGGCAAAACCAGAGCAATCATAGCCAAACGAACTCATACCACCCCAGAGGTATTGTAATCCTACATACGCTTCAGCTGCTTCTATCATGCTATCTCCATTCCCTTTAGGACCGCCTTTATCCGTAGGAAAGATTTCTACTACCTGCTTCGGTAAAAATCTCGAACCATCTGGTGTCATAACCTCAACCCGGTCACCCTTAACCTGTACCACTGGTAAGCACGTCATATAACTCAATTTAAGTAACTTTTCTCCCGATTCATTCTCTAACCAAGCATGCTTTTCCCGAATTACGGCAGTTTCTGGTCGAATCCAGGAGGTTTTAGATACTGGCTGCAATTGTTTCAACGGCACCCATCCTGGATACCCGTTCGAATCCTTTTTTGAAGGCTGGCTTGGTATCGTAACCTTTGCCCATTCCCCCTCTATTTCTGTAACAACAGCGATTTCCCCATATAGCAACTGTGTCTGTACACGATTATCATTACATAAGGCCACTTTTTCCTCGTTAGATAACGCCGCTAACCATTTTTCTATATTAGTTGGATTAGCGATTCCCGGTTGGTCTATTTCTCTTGTAGACTCGGGATTCGTCCAAACAGTTGCCACCTGAACTGTGGCAACATGGAATGAATCTGGTAATGGAAAATCTTGCTTAAACATACATCGTATCCCCTTTCCAAATGGTGATTTAGTGTTCCACTAGGTATTCTTCATTTAATGCTTTGATTCCTAATCCAGCTTCCTCACCGAATGAGATAGCGCTATCACTGTAGGTAATCCCACCTTGGATCAGGTCCGCCGCTAGCATTAATGGGGCGTCAAAATCATAATAGTGTACATTAGGCTGACTAGCAGCGAAATGTGCTGCAGCTGTAATACCAATTTTCGTTTCAATCATACTACCAACCATACACGTTACCCCATAAACATCTGCTAGTTTCGCTATTTTAATGGCCTCCTGTATGCCACCAGATTTCATTAGTTTTATATTAATTAAATCGGCCGCTCCTAGCTCTAAGACTGTCTTTGCATCACTTGCGGAAAAGACACTTTCATCTGCCATAATGGGAATCTGGGTATTATCGGTGACATATTTTAACCCTTGTAGGTCATGTGCTTTTACCGGCTGCTCGATAAATTCAATTCCTAATCCAAGCTCTTCCATCTTTTGAATGGCTCGGACTGCTTCTTTTGGATTCCAACCTTGGTTAGCATCTAACCGTATCGTAATATCCGGCCCTACACGTTTACGGATCGCTTGAATACGTTGGATGTCTTTCTCGATGACATCTTTTCCTACTTTTACCTTCAGGACAGAAAAACCATCCTTCACATATGCTTCTGCATCCTGCGCCATTTCTTCCGGACTATTAACACTAACGGTATAATCCGTTGCGATATTCGTTTGATAGCCTCCTAAAAATTGCCCAAGGCTCATATTGGCATGTTGTGCAATACAGTCATAAATCGCCATATCCACTGCTGCTTTTGCACTTGTGTTCCCAACGATGACATGATTCAGCTTTTCAAAAATCCGTTCTCGCTCTAGGCATGACACCCCGATTAGAGCAGGGGAAATAACGTTTGTAATCGTATAATGAATACTAGCTAATGTATCACCTGTAATGACATGGGTAGGTGGTGCCTCCCCATAGCCAATGATGCCATTATCACAGATAACCTTTACTACAATGGTTTCAGCCACTGTCACGGTTCTGAGTGCGGTTTTAAAAGCCTTCTTCAAAGGAATGGCAGCGCTAAACGTTTCTATTTGCTGTATTTTCATTATTCTTGAACCCCCGGACATATGGTTAAGGTTTTATTTACGGTATTCAAAGTCGCTTCTGTACCTAATGGAACAGCGAAGTGCGGGAAGCAATGCCCAATTTTAAAGCCTGTCATTACCGGACAATGTAAGTCACCCAAATAATATTCGAACACTTCTTTTAGTGATAAGGAAGACTTATCCTTAGGGTCAGCATTGGCAAAGTCCCCAATAACAATTCCCGATACTTGATCTAGTTTCCCCGCTAGCTTCAATTGATTTAGCATAGAATCGATTCGGTATGGGAGCTCCCCTATATCTTCCAAACAAAGGATTTTTCCATTTGTTTCAATTTCAAATTCCGTTCCCAGTGTACTCGTAATAAGGGAAAGATTTCCCCCTACTAATGCCCCAGTACCTTCTCCTTCTACTAGCACTTCGAGTGGCGCTATACGCTCGTCATAAACAAGGGTTATTGGATGAAATAATTGGCAAAAGGAGTTGCTAGATATTTCATCAAAACTCGGGTCTGCTATGTCAGAGGCGGGCATCGGTCCGTGAAAGGTAACAAGTCCGGTCTTTTGCCTAATCGCAGTATGTAAATAGGTAATATCACTATATCCCCACATAATTTTGGGATTGTCTTTTATTAACTCATAATCAATCGAGGCAGCTATTCTCCCGGTTCCATAACCACCGCGTGCAAAGATAATGGCGCTGACTTCTTTATCGGCAATCATATCATGCAAATCTCTAAGGCGTTGTTCATCTGTTCCGGCTAAATAACCATATGTTTGATTGATATATTTCCCTAGCTTCACGTTGAGACCTAAATTCGTGAAAAAAGGAATAGCTTGTTGGAGGCGTTTCATATCTGGAGGGCTTGCAGGGGCAACTACACCAATGGTATCACCTTTACATAACTTTTTAGGAAGTAGCATCTGAATACCTTCTTTCTGTATGTAGATAATGAATGAAAAAGGAGTAGCTCACACTATCAGTGAGCCAATCCTTCGTTAAAAAAGTTTACTTCCGAGAGCGTCAAATTGTGTACATAGCCATGCAAACAGAAGACGCGAGAGAAGCCTTCTCCTATATGCAATGCTTCGATTAAATCCTTCCCTTATCTGCTTACATCAACTATACACACAATCCCTTTTGCTTATTTCTTATCCGCATACTTCAAGTCAAAGTATCCAACAGGGTGGCGTAGGATTCCTTCCACACCATCTGCTTCTAGTACTACAGTATTGTAGTAACGAATCGGGAATGCCATCATTTCATCTGCTAGCATTTTTTCCGCTTCGTATAAAGCCTCCCAACGCTCTTCTTCATTGGTTGCGGATTTACCTTTAGCGATTAAAGCATCATATTCTTCACTAGAGAAACCAGTACGGTTCATGTAAGAATCCGTGATAAAGCTCTCTAAGAAGTTAACTGGGTCATTATAGTCATTGATAAACGAACTACGTGAGAATTGTAGTTCTAATGCTTGTTGGGCTTCAGCGAATACATTCCATTCCTGATTAGTTAATTCCACTTTCACATCTAAGTGTTCCTGGAACATCGATTGTAATGCTTCCGCTACCGCTTTGTTCGTATCACTAGTACTGTAAGTTAACGTAATTTCTGGAAGCTCATCATAGCCTTCTTCCGCCATACCTTCTTCTAGTAACTGTTTGGCACGTTCTGGATCAAACGGTACAAGATCACCATTTACATCACGGAAATCCTCTCCTGTTGGACTTGTATAACCAGGATTAATGAACCCAAATGCTGGTTCTACTCCGTTTTTCACAACGTACTGAGCGATGTCCTCACGGTTAACCGCATAAGCAAACGCTTGGCGTATTTTCTTATTTTGGAATGGTTCCATTGTTAGGTTAAAACGATAGAATTCTAATCCACCATATGGACCGATAAATACATTATCTCCATCAATTAATTGGTCTGAAAGCTCTGGTGGAATACTCGCTGTATCTAAGTCCCCACTTTGGAACATTTGATACTGGGTATTGGAATCGTTAATCATAGCAAAATGAACTTTATCTAGCTTCACGACATCCGCATCCCAATAATGTTCATTCTTGGCGAACACCATTTCCTCATCATGCTTCCAAGACTCCAATTTAAATGGACCATTTCCAACAAATGTATCTGCTTCTGCATGCCATTTAGGATTATCTTGTGCCACTTGATGGTTAATCGGGAAGAATGCAGGGTTTGTTAATACATCTAGGAAGAAACCAGTTGGCTGCGCTAACACAACCTCCAATGTCTTCTCATCCTTTGCTGTGACCTTTACATCATCAGCAGACCCTTCCCCACTGTTATAGGCTTCAGCTCCTTCAATAAAGTAACCTAAAAATGCTGCAGGAGAACCTGTTTCTGGATCAAGCATATACTTCCAGGCATATACAAAATCCTCCGCCACCACAGGGTCGCCATTCGACCATTTAGCATCTTCACGCAAATGGAATGTGTACGTTAGACCATCGTCTGAGATGTCCCATGTTTCTGCGGTTCCAGGACCTGCTCTATGGTCGCTATCTAGTCTTGTAAGACCTTCCATCAAGTTATTCAGTGGATCCCATGATACAGCATCAAATCCAATCGATGGATCTAATGATGTTGGCTCTGTGCCATTATTCAGGCGAAGTACTTTGCCATCTGCATCTGCTGTTTCGCCATTGTCATCCCCATCTGGCTCATCAACGTTTTCTGTAGGATCTTCTCCATCAGTATCCTCACTGGCAGTACATGCAGCTAACACCACTACTGTTAATACTGCAAACAATAGAAACAGAAACTTCTTCATCTTTTATCCCCCTTATTCATTAGTTTGTGACCATCTTGGCCAGTAATTTTTTTGCCCGTTCATCCTGCAACCAGCAATCCACAGTGTGTGAATCACTAATGGTAGTAGATTCCGGGTAAACTTTATTACACACCTCCATCGCAAAAGGACATCTTGCAGTAAACGGACATCCTTTTGGAGGTGAGAATAAATCTGGTGGTGTCCCATCGATTGGCTTTAGTTTTCCTTTCATATCCAAGCGCGGAACGGAGTTTAATAAGCCTTTCGTATACGGATGCTCAGGGTTATAGAAAATATCCCGCTTTGTCCCTGTTTCGATAATCTTTCCTGCATACATCACAGCAATACGGTCGGCAATTTTGGCAACGACCCCTAGATCATGTGTAATTAGGATAATAGAGACACCTGTAACCTCTTGAATCTTTTCAAATAACTCTAAAATTTGGGCCTGAATCGTTACATCCAGTGCCGTTGTTGGTTCATCTGCAATTAATAGTTCAGGCTCACAAATTAGCGCTATCGCGATGACAATACGCTGTCTCATTCCACCACTAAATTGGTGTGGATACTGTTTCATTCGTTCCACTGGATTAGGAATACCAACTAGTTCCATCATCTCCAGAGCGCGTTTTTTGGCTTCGTTATCGGATAGTTTCCGGTGTTGCTTCAAACCTTCCGTAAGCTGGGTTCCTATCGTTAAAGTAGGATTCAGCGCCGTCATTGGGTCCTGGAATATCATCGAGATATCTACACCGCGAACAGAACGCATTTGCTTCTCCGAAATGTTAGTTAAGTCTCTCCCTTTGAACTTGATTTCTCCAGCCGTAATTTTACCGGGAGGATTTGGAATTAGGCGCATAATCGCATTGGATGTAACGCTTTTCCCACAACCAGACTCTCCTACGATTGCTAGTGTTTCGCCTTTATTTAAATGGAAGTCCACACCTCTTACCGCTTGGACGGTACCTCCATAGGTTGTGAAGGTAACATGTAAGTTTTTTACTTCTAGAATTTTTCCCATCCCTACACCTACTTCCTTAATTTCGGATCCAGCGCATCCTGTAATCCATCCCCTAGAACATTAAAGGCAAACATCGTAAAGGATATAAAAAATGCTGGGAAGAATAATGTCCACCAATTTCCAGATAGGATGGCACCAAGTGAATCATTGGCCATCACACCCCAGCTCGCGTTTGGTGACGAAATACCTAGTCCTATAAAGCTTAAGAATGCCTCTGCAAAAATTGCCGATGGTACGGTTAAGGTCATTTGCACAATAATTGGGCCCATCGAATTCGGTAACAAATTCTTTCGGATAATCCGAGGTGTTTTCGTCCCAAATGATTTAGAGGCTAGGACGTATTCATAGTTTTTAATCTGCATGACCTGGCCCCGGACAATCCTAGCCATGCCGACCCATCCCGTGACGGTCAGGGCAATAATAATCGTTGATAAACTTGGTCCTAATACTACTAGCAACAAAATAACAACTAGTAAATAGGGAATCCCATATAAAATTTCAATAATACGCATCATGAAATTATCCGTACGTCCACCCTTATAGCCGGATATTCCTCCCCAGATAATACCGATAGTAACGTCAATAAGTGCCGCCATAAACCCGACAAAGAGGGAAATTCTCGCTCCATGCCATGTTCGAGTAAATACATCTCTACCAGCACCATCTGTTCCAAACCAATGCTCTAACGAAGGTGGCTGATATTGTTTGGATAATACTTGTGTATTAGCATCGTATGGGGAGATAATCGGTCCGAAAATAGCCATCAAGATTAATAGAATTAAAAATACTAAACCAGCCATCGCTAAATAGTTCTTCTTCAATCTGCGCCATGCATCCTGCCAATAAGAAAGGGATGGCCTTGCCACAACTTCTTGTTCACGCTTATTCTTTTCCCGCCATGTAAACCATTCATCTGGTACATTATCTCTTGAGAAATGTTGGGGATTTTGATTTGCTTTCATATTATTCCCCTTCCTTCTTGCTTACTTTAATTCTTGGGTCTAATATTCCATAAGCGATATCTACTAGGAATAGCATAATGATTAAAAATGCACTATAAAATACCGTCGTTCCCATAATGACAGGAAAATCTCGGTGATTAATACTCTCTACAAAGTATTTACCCATTCCTGGTATTGCAAAAATTTGTTCGATAACAAAGGATCCAGTCATAATACCTGCAACTAAGGTTCCCATTATCGTAATAACCGGCATCAACGCATTACGAAGTGCGTGCTTGAAGATAATTTTCCATGGTGGTAATCCTTTTGCACGTGCCATTTTTATATAATCCTGTGTCAGGACCTCGAGCATTGTTGATCTCGTTAACCTGGCAATGATCGCCATTGGCCCTGTCGCAAGTGCTATGACGGGAAGGACCATATGCATGGGGCTTTTCCAAGTCGCAACCGGGAATATCTCCCAATCAACGGCTAGTTTTTGTATTAAAATTGTTGCTAGTATAAAGTTTGGTATGGAAATACCCAGTACTGCAATCCCCATCGCTAAATAATCAATGACGCCATTATGCCGTAGTGCAGCAAGGATTCCTAATATAATTCCAGAAATAACCGCAACAATAATCGTAACAATCCCTAATTCAGCAGATATCGGAAACCCTCTTCCTAATAAATCATTTACCGTCTGATTCGGTTGTTTAATAGATGGACCAAAGTCTAATGTTACAATTGACTTCAAGTAGAGAAGATATTGTATATGATATGGCTTATCAAGATTGTAATGTCTCTCTAAGTTTTGTTGGACAATCTCATTGGAATTCCCTTCACTGTTAAAGGGGGATCCAGGGACTGAGATCATTAGGATGAATGTCAAGGTTATAATGATCCAAAGTGTTATGACCATGATGAATAATCGCTTTAAAATATATTTCAGCACTGCCTCCAACTCCTGTATCGATACGCTCAAATAAGCGCAGATAATGTAGATAAGCTTCTAAAAATAAGCTATGATAACTTGCCTCTCTTTATGAGATAATCCTAATTTTCTTGTTTAAGATAGTGATAGATTTCCAAACCAACTCTGCCAATCAGTTCTGGTGACTCTAGCTCATCCAAGCCACTCGTTAAAATGGAAGCAATAAATGTACGCTTCTCCACATAAAAGACGCCTATATCATGACGAATTCCGAATACATTACCTGTTTTATTAGCAAGCTCCCATTCTGGTAGAGCACCAATCACCGTATCGTCTGCTTTTGGTATTTTTACTGGTAACGAATCTCGAATTTGTTGTTTCTTCATAATATCTATCATGTGCTCACAAGCATAAACGGAAATAAACTTTCCTGTTACTAGATTTCTCAGCATATCTGTCATTTCTTGTGCTGTTATCGTATTTCTACCTTCACGATCTACTTCCATTGTCATCATCTTATGATAAAACCTACTCTTCTCTAACCCGATAGCTTCCATCGTTTCCTGAATATACTGCGTACCTACTAAGTCAATCAGCATATTCGTTGCCGTATTATCACTCTGGATAATCATCAAGGTGATTAAATCATAGATGCTAACATAAGTCCCAGGGGTCAAATACTGTAAGACACCACTACCACCAACAACATCCTCCCGTTTTAACTCCAATTGATCGCCAAGGTTAATCTCGCCTTGGTGACTTCGAGCAAAAGCTGCAATCATGATCGGTACTTTAATCACGCTCGCAGAATAAAAGCCTTCCTGCTCATTCATTCCCCAAGACGCATTCCGATCTAAATCGAATAATGATATCCCCCATTTGCCTCCAGCTTGTACTGTAATTTCACGTATTCGCTCCGTAAGCTCCTTCAATACTATTCGCCCCTATTATGCATATTGTGTATAGTAAGCAAGCTCAATCATAACAAGTAGTGCTCGATAAGCTTCCAAAATATCGTTAGCCTGATATGTTACAATTGTCGTTCCAGGAATAATTTCCGTTCCCGGCATCATATGCGCCAATTCCGCGGCACCATAATTGACAAATTCTATCTTTAGGACTGGATTGTCCGGCGGAAGTAATGGTTTAACCTGATGACGATTTTCAATGGCTTGTTTAACCTTTTCTTGTAATAGTTCCCCTGCTTTTTTCGGTGTAAGGCTTTTTGTAGCAGATCTGGAAACGGCTTCCTTCACAATCACTGTCGTTATATTCGGAATTAGTTCTTCTGCTTCTTTTGCCGTTTCATCATCCCCTGACACCAACAGCACCGGTACACCATGGTATCCTGCAACCATCGCATTCATTCCTATTTCTCCAACCTGTTTATCGTTTATATAGAAATTCCGTACCATATGTATCATCGAGTGTGACATTACCCCTGGCATACCTGCTCTTGTATGGTAGCCAATAAACATCGCCCCACTAAAACTATCATCCAAACCATGCACCATGGAATACGTTTTAATTCCACCTGTAATCAGCTGTGCTTCTGGGTGGAGCTGGTCAATTAGTATATTATTCATTTTCATATGACTATCATTAACTAGTACTTCACCACATCCAGATTGAAATGCAGCATCGACCACATAATTCGTTTCATCGGTCATGATTTTGCGAGCACGTTCATAATTATGCATGGAAGCGCTAACAAACGTGTAATCTGGTAAACCTGTGATACCTTCCATATCGACTGATAGATAAAGTTTCATACTATGTCCCCTTTAGATGTTTTTATTAAATTATATGATTGGATTTGATATAGATGATTGGATAATGGAGTAGTGTCAAATAACAATAGGAAAATAACGAGCTTTGGGAGGAGAAATCATCATGTAGTAGTGGCAAAACTCGACATTTTCCCTTACGTAAGTTAGGTTAATATGATAATATTTTACCTTTTATATCATTAAATTGCAAGATAATTTATAATATTTATCATTGTTCCAATTAATGGAATATGCTGGTCTTATGGAGGGATTTTTAGAAATAAAAAAGTGAAGCACAAAATCAGGTGTGCTCCACTCTATTAATCTCTCGTATTTAATTAAGATAACTCTGCTACATATTTAATTTCATGTGGTTTTACGATATCTCCGTTTTCATCTACACGTTCAATATCGGCACCAAGGCTTGCTAATTTTCCAGCAAAGTTTACATAACCACGATCTAAATGCTTCAGTTCTGTTACTCTTGTTAAACCATTCGCACGAAGTCCAGCAAGAATTAATGCAGCTGCTGCACGTAGATCGGTTGCAGCTACTTCTGCACCTTGAAGTTCTGATGGTCCGTCGATAATAACATTACGTCCTTCAATTTTCATTTTCGCATTCATGCGGCGGAATTCTTCCACATGCATGAAGCGATTTTCAAATACAGTTTCTGTAATCACACTTGTACCATGGGCACATAGCATTAACGCCATCATTTGTGATTGCATATCGGTTGGAAAACCAGGATGTGGTAACGTTTTAATATCTGTAGCTTTTAAAACATCTGGACCGATAACACGGATGCCATTCTCTTCTTCAAAGATGGTTACACCCATTTCCCCTAGTTTAGAAATCAACGGTCTTAAATGCTCACTAACGGCATTCTCAATTAATACATTTCCACCAGTAATTGCTGCTGCAATCATGAATGTACCTGCTTCAATACGGTCTGGTATAATAGAATGAACCGTGCCATATAATTTCTCTACGCCATCGATTCGAATGGTTTCCGTACCTGCACCAACAACTCGCGCACCCATTTTATTCAAGAAATTAGCTAAATCAACAATTTCTGGTTCCTTTGCAGCGTTTTCAATAATGGTTCTACCTTCGGCTAATGTCGCTGCCATCATAATATTTTCGGTAGCACCTACACTAGGTACATCAAGATAAATCTTAGCACCTTGCAGCCTACCGTCAACCTCTACCTCTACAAAGCCATTTCCAACATGGACTTTAGCACCCATTGCTTCAAAGCCTTTTAGGTGTAAATCAATCGGTCTTGAGCCAATTGCACATCCACCAGGCATAGCAACATTTGCATGGCCATAACGTGCTAATAATGGACCCAAAACAAGAACGGAGGCACGCATTTTTCGAACATACTCAAATGGCGCTTCCGTCTTTAATTCCTTTGAAGCATCAATCAACACTTTATTATCTTCAAACTGAACATCAGCATTCATATTTCGTAGCACTTCATTAATTGTATAAACATCAGCTAGAGCTGGGACATCATGAACAACGCTAGTTCCCTCACTAGCAAGAATACTCGCAGCAATTACAGGTAGAACGGCATTTTTCGCACCCTCTACATGAACATTACCATTCAATTGCTGTCCGCCTCTTACGATGATTTTATCCATATTCCAAATCTCCTTCAGATCCAATTTCCCTATATTAATATTCATTTATTAGGATAGGTGTTCCAATCGTGTATTGGACATCACCATTGCCAAGTATCTCTGTAACAATTTGTACATTTACCGGCGTATCCTGAATGGTAATTTTTCGTCCCCAAAACGATGTATACCCATATATATATTCTGCATTTTTCGTTGATTTTATCGTGTCATATTGTTCCTTTACATGTTGCAAATTGAATTTTTCAATAAAAAAATCCGCAATATAACCATTTTCCATTATATCATCAGCCATAGTAGTCATACAAGAGAATATTTTAATATCATCTGTGAAATATTTCTTTGTTAATACCGACAATAATTGCATATAAGATGATTCCATTTCCTCGTTCCATGAGGTTCCATTAATTGTTATCACTAATTCTGATTTATAATGCTTGTCTTTGGGGAAAATCACACTATAATTTACGTTTATATCATGTTTTTTTTGAGTGTTTGTTGCTAAATATATCGTACTGTTTTCATTTTCTTGTTTTGTGATGGAATGGCTAGTACTTAGCTCTTGTATAAGTGCTTCTAATCTTTCCACTTCAAGATGTTCTTTTAATGTTACTTGCCACTCCTTAATTGCTAAATTATTCTCTAACATAAAATCAGCAATATCTACTAATTCGTATTGTTCCTTTTCAACCGCTAAGGCTGTATTAGCATAAAATAATACAATTAGACATATAACTAAAGCTTTCTTCATAAGTAAATCCCCCTTGTTCAACTTACCATCAGTATGAACAAGAGAGAGACATTACATACATTGTTTTTAATAGTTTAATAGATTTGTACAACTTCCTATTTTAAAGAAGATAAGAAAGATCTAGTGACCACTGTAAAAACTCTAAGAAGAACCTACTCACACCAGTACCAATCACAATAGTAAGGAATAGAATTAATATTCTTGCTTCCATCCCTCTCCCTTTGCGAATTAAAGGCTCAAAATTAATGGTCTGTATGAGTCGCCATGTAATGTATATGAAAATAATATGCGAAATAATACTCATCATTGCAATTTGTCCAATTGACAACATAATAACCACCTTTAGCATTAGTTTCACTCTATTAGAAGATGCCATGTCTTCCTTAAAATGTCAACTGAATTGAAGTGCCTTCGTTTCTTCGACAATATAGAATATTTCAGTCAATATTTTTTGCATTTCCCGGGAAATATCGACAAATATGCTGAACATTTTTTTCAATTTTGTTTGGATATAGTTAGAGAAGTTTTTAATCTAAAAATTTTGGTTGGAGATGTTAGTAATAGATGGTTTTCATACCATTTTAAAACTTAAGGAAAACCTCAACTAGATTGCAACGCTAATTTAATTAAGGTTAGGGTAACCAGACAGGTGATACAGGGATTTCTATTACTAATATGGTCAATGACAACATGTAAGCCCCTGGATTAAGTCAAAGTGGTATCTTAACTAATATCAAAACCCCCCACTCTAGTAGTAGGGGGTTTTTCATATATATTATCTTTGAGCAACGTCCAATCGGTTCGCTGCTCTTCTGAGTGCTAATTCTGCCCTTACTCGATCGATATGATCTTCTTTTGATTGAAGACGGCGTTCTGCACGTTCTTTTGCTGCTTGAGCACGTGCAACATCAATATCTTGAGGTCTCTCTGCAGATTGAGCAAGAATTGTTACTTTATCTGGACGAACCTCTAAAAATCCACCGTTAATAGCTAGCTTGTCTTCACCTGAATCACGTTTAAGGCGAACGCCTGAGATTGCAAGTGGAGCAACCAATGGAATATGCCCTGGTAAAATACCGAGTTCACCATTTTCTGCTTTACAGCTAACCATTTCATACGTATCTTCTAAAACAGGGCCATCAGGAGTAACAACACTCACAGTTAGTGTTTTCAATGTAACCCCTCCTAGAGACTTACGGGGGAGAATCCCCCTTTAGCCTACATATTATTCCATGCTTTTCGCTTTTTCTACTACTTCTTCAATACGACCAACTAGACGGAATGCATCCTCAGGTAAATCATCATATTTACCTTCTAAGATCTCTTTAAATCCTTTTACAGTTTCTTTTACTGGTACATATGATCCTGGTTGACCAGTAAACTGTTCTGCAACGTGGAAGTTCTGTGATAAGAAGAACTGGATACGACGAGCACGAGCAACCGTTAATTTATCCTCATCTGATAATTCATCCATACCTAGGATAGCGATGATATCTTGTAATTCACGGTACTTTTGCAGTGTAGCCTGTACTTCACGTGCAACTTCGTAATGCTCTTGGCCAACAATCTCAGGGTCAAGGGCACGAGATGTTGATGCAAGTGGATCCACCGCAGGATAGATACCTTGCTCAGAAAGCTTACGATCAAGGTTTGTTGTTGCATCTAAGTGAGCGAATGTTGTAGCTGGAGCCGGGTCAGTATAGTCATCGGCTGGTACGTAAATCGCTTGGATTGATGTAACAGAACCTTTATTAGTAGATGTAATACGTTCTTGTAATTGACCCATTTCTGTCGCAAGTGTTGGTTGGTAACCAACGGCAGATGGCATACGGCCAAGTAGGGCTGATACCTCTGAACCTGCTTGTGTGAAACGGAAGATGTTATCGATGAATAATAGTACGTCTGCACCTTGTTCATCACGGAAGTATTCCGCCATTGTAAGACCAGTTAACGCAACACGCATACGTGCACCTGGTGGTTCGTTCATTTGTCCGAATACCATGGCAGTTTTTGCGATAACGCCAGAGTCTTTCATTTCATAGTAAAGGTCGTTTCCTTCACGAGTACGCTCTCCTACACCAGCGAATACGGAGATACCACCATGCTCTTGAGCGATGTTGTTGATTAATTCCTGGATTAATACGGTTTTACCTACACCGGCACCACCGAATAAACCGATTTTACCACCTTTAATATAAGGTGCTAATAAGTCTACTACCTTGATTCCCGTTTCTAGAATCTCTGTTTCAGTAGATAGTTCTTCAAATTTAGGAGCAGGACGGTGAATTGGATCTAAACGGATTCCTTCTGGAAGATCTGGATCCAAGTCAATTTTATCTCCTAATACGTTAAATACACGTCCTAATGTTACTTCACCAACTGGTACAGAAATCGGTCTACCTAAGTTCTCGACTTCCATTCCACGTTTAAGACCATCTGTTGATGCCATCGCAATGGTACGAACAGAATTGTCACCTAGATGAAGAGCAACTTCTAGTGTTAACGTTCCACCACCATTTGCTTCATCAAGTTGGACTGTTAATGCGTTATAAATTTCAGGAAGCTTGTCGTCATCAAATCTTACGTCAACGACTGGTCCCATTACTTGAGTAACGTGTCCTTTGCTCATCGATTTCCCTCCTAACTTACTTTCCTTAAGACTATTCTAGGGCGCTTGCTCCACCAATAATCTCGGTAATTTCCTGTGTGATTGCTGCTTGGCGAGCACGGTTGTAAGACAAGGATAAATCATCGATTAAATCAGATGCGTTATCACTTGCACTACGCATTGCCGTCATACGTGCAGCATGTTCACTTGCTTTTGCATCCAGTAATGCACCATAGATTAGACTTTCAGCGTACTGTGGTAAGAGCACTGCTAAAATTTCTTCTTCCCCTGGTTCATATTCGTACTGGCTGCTAGATCCAGCAGTATTCATATTTTCAATTGGCAATAGCTGATTCGTTGTAACAACTTGAGATATTGCACTTACATAATGGTTATAGATAATCACTAACTTATCAATTTCTTCATCACTGTACATTTGTACGGTTTCAGAAGCAATCTCTTTAATGAATGCAAATGACGGCTGATCTGGAAGACCAATAATACTTTTAGCCATTGGAAGATTGCGCTTCTTACAGAAGTCAACTGCCATTCGTCCGATTGCAATAATCGTATATTCATCAGAAGATTTGTGATTTTGTTGAATTGTATTGTTTAAATTACGTAAAATGTTCGCATTATACGCACCTGCTAAACCACTATCCGCAGTGATGGCAATATAACCCGTCTTTTTCACTTCACGTGTTTGGAGCATCGGATGAGTTGCATCGGTATTTTTAGCAATGTTTGCTACAACCTCTTGCATCTTTTCACTATAAGGAACAAATTTCTTCGCATTTTGCTCTGCTTTGTTCATTTTAGCTGCCGATACCATTTCCATCGCTTTTGTGATTTTTTTCATTTTCGTAGTTGAATCAATACGCTTTTTAATATCTCTAAGTGATGCCAAGCTCTTTCACCACCCTTTCGTAGGCAGAGTGCAGGAGGTAAAAAGCTTAAACGTTTCGGTAAACCCCTAAGCTTTTTACTCTTCACTCTTAAAGGTATTTATTAATTGTCAGATGTGATAAATGTCTTTTTAAATGCTTCAATTGCACTGTTTAAATCTTCTGTTTCTGGTAGGTTACCAGTGTCGCGAATTGTAGCAAGTAACTCTGGTTTATTAGAATCTAACCACACATTGAATTCAGACTCAAAACGAGTAATATCTTCAACTGGGATATCATCTAAGAAGCCTTTTGTTAGTGCGTAGATAATCATGACTTGATATTCTACTTTAAGTGGCTTATGTAAGCCCTGTTTTAATACTTCTACTGTACGTGCACCACGGTTAAGCTTTGCTTGTGTTGCCTTATCAAGGTCAGAACCGAACTGTGCAAATGCTTCTAGTTCACGGAATGAAGCAAGGTCTAGACGTAATGTACCTGCTACCTTCTTCATCGCTTTGATTTGTGCGGAACCACCAACACGTGATACCGATAGACCTGCGTTAATCGCTGGACGTACACCAGAGAAGAATAGATCAGACTGTAAGAAAATTTGTCCATCTGTGATGGAGATAACGTTAGTTGGAATATAAGCAGAGATATCTCCTGCTTGTGTTTCAACAAATGGTAGTGCAGTTAAAGAACCGCCACCTTTTGCATCACTAAGCTTCGCTGCACGCTCTAATAAACGAGAGTGTAGATAGAATACATCCCCTGGGAATGCCTCACGACCTGGAGGACGACGAAGCAATAGGGAAAGCTCACGATATGCTGCTGCTTGCTTAGATAAGTCATCATATACTACAAGCACATGCTTGCCATTGTACATAAAATCTTCACCCATTGTTACACCTGCGTATGGAGCTAGGTATAATAGTGGTGCCGGGTCAGATGCACCTGCAGATACTACGATAGTATAGTCTAATGCACCATAACGACGGAATGTTTCAACTGTTCCACGAACAGTGGATTCTTTTTGACCAATTGCAACATAGATACAAATCATGTCTTGGTCTTTTTGATTCAGGATTGTATCAACTGCTACAGTTGTTTTACCTGTTTGACGGTCCCCAATGATAAGCTCACGTTGTCCACGTCCGATTGGTACTAATGCATCAATCGCCTTAATACCAGTTTGTAATGGCTCATGAACGGATTTACGATCCATTACCCCTGGAGCAGGAGATTCGATTGGACGAGTTTTCGTCGTTTCGATTGGCTTACCACCATCAATTGCTTGCCCTAATGGGTTAACAACACGACCAATTAGCTCCTCACCAACTGGTACTTGCATGATACGTCCTGTGCGACGAACTTCATCGCCTTCTTTAATTTCTGTGTAAGGGCCTAGGATAACGATACCGACGTTAGACTCTTCTAAGTTCTGAGCCATACCCATTACACCATTCGAGAATTCAACAAGCTCTCCAGACATGACATTGTCAAGACCGTGAGCACGTGCGATACCGTCACCAATTTCAATAACTGTTCCGACATCACTTACTTCAATATCTGAATCGAAATTTTCGATTTGCTGTTTTATCAGTTTACTGATTTCTTCAGCTTTGATGCTCATACCATTTCACCCCTATCATCAAATGTTCGCAAGTTTAATGTTTTGCTCAATACGGCGTAATTTACCACTGATTGTTCCATCATAAATCGTATTACCCATACGGATTTTAACGCCACCAACCAAGTGTGGGTCTACTACGTTTTCAAGCTTGACCACTGATTTGTTTAAACGTTTGGCAAATGAGTTTTCAAGCTCCGTTTTTTCCGCATCCGATAACTCACGAACAGAATATACTTTTCCTTGCGCAACTCCGCTAGCTTCGTTAACAAGCGATTCGTACGTATCCACAACGTCAGAAATTCCACTTAATCGATGACGTTCAACAAGAAGCTTTAATGTATTTAGTACATCTTTAGAAACTCCTTTGAACACTTCATCTAAGAAGGCACGCTTTTTATCATTTGTAACACGTGGATGTGCTAAGAATGCTTGTAATTCCCTGTTCTCATTGAATACTTGTCTTACAACACGCAACTCTTCTAACACTTCATTAAGTGTTGCTTTTTCGCTTGCGAGTTGGAAAAGAGCATCTGCATAACGTTTGGCAACTACTGCTTCACTCATCGCTCTTCTCCTACCTCTTTAATGTATTCGTTGATCAACTTCTCTTGATCTTGTGCACTTAATTCTTTCTCAATTACTTTACTTGCAATAAGAACAGATAAGGACGCAACTTGATCTTGAAGTGCTTGTAGTGCTTTTTCTTTTTCGTTTTGAATTTCTTCTTGTGCTGCTTTTTTGATGCGTTCTGCTTCTTGGCGAGCAGACTCGATAATATCTTGTTCCTGCTTCACACCTGCATTTTTAGCATCTTCTATCATTTTTTGAGCTTCTAATTTTGTTTGTTTTAATTGTTCATTAGCTTCTTTTGCTGCTTTCTCAGCCTCTAAACGACTTTGTTCTGCAGCTTCGATTTCATTAGCTACATATTCTTCACGCTTTTTCATCATATTCATTACTGGTCCCCATGCGAACTTGCGCACTAAGAAAAGTAAGATGGCGAAGAAGAATAATTGATATAACATGTCACCAACATGGAATCCCCAAATTACACCTGAAGCGTATATAGTGAATGCTTGCACTGAATTCACTCCTTTCAACCTGATTCAACAATCATCATTAATTGTTCATGTAGTTTCTGAGTAAAAACAACGGCGAAGTTATATTGGACAATCTTCGCCATTTTAATAGATATATGAATTAGTTACCCATTACCATTAATGCGATAACTACTGCGATGATAGGCATAGCCTCTACTAGACCTACACCGATGAACATTGTAGTTTGAAGTTGACCTTTAAGTTCAGGTTGACGAGCGATCCCTTCAACTGTACGACTTACGATTAAACCGTTACCAATACCTGCACCAAGTGCTGCTAAACCTACTGCTACTGCTGCTGCTAAAGCTCCCATAATATAAAATCCTCCTTAAAATGTATAAATAAATTTTTAATAATTTCCGGTTTTAACAGATTACTATTAAAACTGGTTAATTAATGAGATTAATGTTCTTCACTTACTTTATGTGAGATGTATACCATTGCAAGCATTGTGAAGATGAATGCTTGGATACCTCCGATAAATATAGAGAATCCTTGCCATGCTAAGAACGGAATTGCTCCACCGACAAATCCTAAGAAGCCAGAAGAGACTAAACCTACTAATAAGGCAAGTAATACTTCCCCTGCATATAAATTACCGAATAGACGCAAACCTAATGTTAATGTGTTTGAAAACTCTTCAATAATTTTAATCGGGAATAGTGGCCACATTGGTTGAAAATATGATTTCACATATTCTTTACCACCACGAAGTTTGATTCCATAGAAATGAGATAAAACAATCACCATTGCTGCTAGAGTTAGGGTAATACCAGGATCTGCTGTTGGTGATTTCCACCAAACATTATGATCATAAACTCCATTTGTAATAACACCCAACATATTTCCAACTAATATATAAGAAAATAGAGTTAATGCTAATGGTAAAAACAGCTTACCCGTTTTCCAATTCATAGTGTCATTTACGATTCCTTTAACGAAATCAAGAATCCACTCCATGACATTCTGAGCACCAGTTGGTTTCATTTGTAACTTCCTAGCACCTAGAACAGAAAGGATAAACACAATTAAGGATGTTACAGTAATCATAAATATGTTAGACAAATTGAAAGAAAGCCAGCTAATTCCAAAGACGTCGTGTACTATCGGCGCTCCGTGATCCATACTTATTCACCCCTCTTTCAAGCGCTGTTTTTATTTTTGTTCATAATAAAATCTATCATAATGACCAAATAAGAAGTCATTAATCCAATTATTACTGCAATCATATTGAAGTATTCCTCATAGCGAAGTGCTATAATGACTGCTAACGCAGCTGCGGCAAACCTTGAAATTGTACCTAATCCTCGTGTCTTCTGTTTTTTTGCTACCGCTTCCGTAAATTCAATTGTTTTCTTTTGTAAAAGATATAGATTGTAGAAACTGATGGCACTTCCTAAAAGTAGCCCGAGGAAAATACGTAAATAAGGAGTAAAGCCTGCCCCAAGTACGAGTATTGCTAGAAGGTAAAACATCCACTTCCGTTGACGGGCATATTGTATTTCAATGTTGGTCATTCCCTACTCTTCTCCCGCTCCGTGAATTTGTTTACAGTCAGAATCATTCCATAGATTCCTGCTGCTAATCCTACTAAAAGGCAAATTATTGTGAAAATTGGTTTTGTAGATAGTAGTTTATCAGCTTCTATGCCTAGGAATATTCCGAGAAGTGTTCCACCCGCTAAATTAGCAGAAACCGCACTTACTAATATAATTGCTAGGTGTGGGTTTTTCCCCATTTTGTCCACTCCTAATCTAGAGTTTTATTTAGGGGAGTCATTTTGGAGAGATTTTTATCAAGATTTCCTATGTAAGCAAAAAAAATTATACCGTCAAGATACCTTGATGAAAACCTTATCATTCCACACTAAGTCAGTTTACCTTAGCATGCCTTCCTTTGTCAATTGGTTTCCTAGTATTTTTGACATTTTTCACACATTCCAATTTTTGTATTTCGTGATGATGATTCGGAAGGTTATGAATGGTTCATTTAACACTTTCATTATATCGGAAATAACTAGTGTAATTCGTGACATTTTTGTGAATTTGATAGACATTTTTTAAAGATTTTCATTAGTTTTACGATGTTACAATCTGAGAATATAAAGAAAGCATATAATCGCTCCGAAAATAGACTGATACTATCTGGTATACCGCCGCACACCGATAAGGGTAAAGCCTATTTCCGAAGCTAATAAGAAAGTGATTTATCGTTCCAATCCTAGTAACATAATTGCTATGGACTGATATACAGCTCTGTTTCATAGCTTTCGAACCTACCGTCTTCCAATTGCACAGTGATGACTGCTAGATAACTACCTGCTTGACCGATATCTCTCAGTTCTAAATATCCTTCGTTCATGCCAATTTGTGTTTCTTCTAAACGAAGTAGTGTTCGGTCATAGAGTAATGTTTGCGGGTCATAGAGTTCTACTTCTACATATCGTGTATCCTCTGTTAAATAAAGGCGATAAACAAATTCATTCTTCGAAAAAGGCTTGAGGGTAAATTCAAATCCCGATGCTTTTGGATAATCTGCTGTTTCATTGATAAACAAATATGGCAGATGATAGGTCTCCCCTTCTGAATCTAATTCTATCCACCCTTGATGAATTCCTTTTTCAAGCTGTGGAGAAGTAATACTTACTTCGACAGGAACCTCCATCTTTTCTCCCGCTTCGACGCTAAACGTCATTGGTAGCTCCCAACTTAATCCCTTTTGTTTCTTCGGTATATGAAAAGTATAGGTCTGTTCTTGATTAGATGTATTTTCGATAGTTAGATTTATTGTTTGTGTTTTGCGATATTCATTAATTTTTCCAAAGGCTAAGGATGGGTTATACATAATGGTTGGTGTTTCAATGGCTCGCTTCGGATCAACTAGTCCCATACCTTGCCCTATCGGTTCAATTGGGTTACCTGCTTCCTCCTCCATGCGAACTGCTGTTGTTTTTAAAGCACCAAAAATTTGTTCATTGGTCCATGTTGGCTTTGCTTCTTTCATTAGGGCAATGACACCCGCAACATGCGGCGCCGCCATACTCGTTCCTTGAAGTGGCATATAACCACCTGGAACAGTGCTCACAATATTCGTTCCTGGTGCTAATATGTCTGGCTTCAATTCCCAATTGACTGTCACTGGACCTCTAGAGCTAAACGGAGCAATTCCACTTGGGACTTCTTCATATACCGTGTCGATATAGGGATGGCTCTCTTTCTTCGCGAATTCCTGTAACCATTCCCCATCTTCCTTGGATACAGACACAACTGGGATTTGAATTTGCTCGTTAGGACCTGTGATTGCACCTTGAAAATTACCTTCTTCATTGTTAAAAATAATGACCGCAATTGCCCCTTTCTCCTCCGCTTCCTTCGCTAATTCATAAAAAGGGATTTCCCCACGTTGGATTAAGGCAATTTTTCCATTCAGACTAGCTTCATCCGCTAAGCCAATTTCATAATCCAAGGAGAGGTCCCATGGATTGGATCCCATCATAAGGGTCATGGGTACTTTTTTCCCAGAAAGAGGGTCATATAGTATTGGTGCGGTATGTGCATTAGCGAATGCTCCAACTGCGAGTGCATTGGATGCCGTGGCAGGGGCGCCTACTGTCCAATTATCTGGCCCACTATTTCCATTGGCAATCACAACGGCTACTCCTAAATCGGCAGCGCGATTTACTGCGATACTTGTCGGATAATCTGGTCCGTTCACAGAATTACCAAGGGAAAGATTAATGATATCGACACCATCCTCCACCGCCTGCTCCATTGCTGCAATCACTTGTACCGAGGTACCACTTCCTCCTGGTCCGAGTGCGCGATAGGCTCGAATCTCTGCATTCGGTGCAACCCCTTGAAGGCTTCCATTTGCCGCAATAATGCCAGCTACATGACTGCCGTGATTCGTAGGGATCCCTTCTGATTCTAATGTTTCCATCGGATCATCATCCAAATCTACTACATCATATCCACCCGAATAATTTTCCTGTAAATCTGGGTGATGATAATCAATCCCCGTATCGACAACCCCTACCGTAATTCCTTTTCCTGTGTAATTCGTGTTGTTCAATTCAGAAGGAAGCACCATATCCGGGCTATCTTTCTCTATCTCCTCAAAGGGAATAATAGGTTCTAATGTTTGGGTTGTTTCATAGGTTTGGACAGAATGAACCGCTTTAACAAAATCCAAAGTTCCCATCTTCTCAAGCTGATCTGGAGAACCTTGTAACGCCAATCCATTAAACAGTCTTTCATAGGTCGCAATAACCGTTATAAAAGGGTGATATGTTTCTAAGTATTGTTTGTGTTCAGATGGATTTCCTTCTACTTCAATGATAACCGATTGCAAATTATCTTCTGCCAACGATGTACTAGCCATAACCAAAAGTGAGCTACAAAGCAATATTGCTAGTAGTAAAGAGCGCACGTAATCCCTCCTTATGCTTAGCATTTGTAGAAATAAGGGGTTTGATACATAAAAAAAGAGACCACCAAATGGGTCTCTGAATTGGATTATTGATTAAAATAGTCGACTATCGCATCTGCTATTCGGCGGGATGCTTCCCCATCTCCATACGGATTAGAGGCTTTAGCCATTTTATCATGCGCTTCCTGGTCAGAAAGTAGTTCATCTGCTAACTGGAAGATTGTCTCTTCATCCGTTCCAGCAAGCTTTAACGTTCCTGCCTCGATACCTTCTGGACGTTCTGTCGTGTCACGTAATACTAGCACGGGTACACCTAAGGAAGGTGCTTCCTCTTGAACACCACCTGAGTCTGTCAGAATTAAATGTGCTCGAGCAGCAAAGTTATGGAAATCTACTACGTCTAATGGTTCAATTAATTGAATGCGGTCATCATTTCCTAAAATATCATGAGCCGTTTGGCGAACGACTGGATTTAAATGAACCGGATACACTACTTGAATATCTTGATGTTTTTCTACTAAACGCTTAATTGCGCGGAACATTTGCTGCATATTAGTTCCTTGATTCTCCCTACGGTGAGCAGTCATTAATACTAATCGCTTCCCGTTTAAATCATCAAGAATGGAATTATGATACGCTTCATCTACTGTTGTTTTTAACGCGTCTATTGCTGTATTCCCTGTAACTACAATCCGTTCTGCTGGTTTATTTTCATTTAATAGATTTTGCTTCGATTTTTCTGTCGGAGCAAAATGCAAATCAGCCATAACCCCTGTTAACTGGCGATTCATCTCCTCAGGATATGGAGAATATTTATTCCACGTACGAAGTCCTGCTTCCACATGACCAACTGCAATTTGATTATATAAAGCGGCAAGCGATGCTGCAAAAGTCGTACTTGTATCACCATGAACTAGCACCATATCTGGCTTTGTTTTTTTCATTACTTCATCTAAGCCTTCTAGTGCACGGGTTGTAATCTGAGCAAGTGTCTGCCCTTGCTTCATAATGTTTAAATCAAAGTCTGGCGTAATGTTAAAAATCTCCAACACTTGATCCAGCATTTCTCGATGCTGAGCTGTTACCGTAACAATCGGCTCAAACTCATCTGAACGCTTTTTCAACTCTAGAACAAGCGGAGCCATTTTAATCGCTTCTGGCCTTGTCCCAAAAATCGTCATTACTTTAAGGCGTTTTGGCATCTATACCACTCCATCATGTTGGTTTATTATTTTGTACCAAACAAACGGTCACCAGCATCGCCTAGACCAGGTACGATATATGCATGATCATCTAGCTTTTCATCCAAGGCTGCTAAATAAATATCAACATCCGGGTGTGCTTTCTTCACTACTTCTACACCCTCAGGAGCTGCGATTAAGCACATCAGGCGAATATTTTTAGCGCCACGCTTTTTAAGAGATTCGATTGCATCATTTGCCGATCCCCCAGTTGCAAGCATCGGATCAATCACAATAAGCTCACGTTCTTCAATATCAGAAGGTAATTTTATGTAATATTCAACTGGCTTTAATGTTTCCGGATCACGGTATAATCCAACATGACCAACCTTTGCAGCAGGAATTAACTTTAGCATTCCGTCCACCATTCCTAAACCTGCACGAAGAATTGGAACAAGGCCAATTTTCTTACCAGCTAACACTTTTGTTTTCATAGTTGTAACTGGTGTCTCGATCGTGGTCTCTTCTAGTGGTAAATCACGGGTGATTTCAAATGCCATTAGCATAGCAACCTCATCCACTAATTCACGAAATTCCTTTGTTCCAGTATTCCTATCACGGATAAACGATAATTTATGTTGGATCAACGGATGATCTAAAACATGTACATTTCCCATTTTGACGACCACTCCTTTAGTTTAATAACATCTTTAAAATTGTACTGAAAAATAACTAGTTATTCAAGGTTAAGGTTGAAATTGTTAATAAGATGTCATGGAGACTGGGGTTTGATTATGGTTGTGTAGAGTATATGTGAATGATTTTCATTTGTTTGGGATCCTTAGTTCAGTTTATGGGACCGGTTTGCTTTTGGTTGTGACCTTTATTTCAGTGCATGGGACCAATTTCCTTTTGCTTGTGACCTTTATTGCAGAACTTGCGACCAATTTCCTTTTGCTTGTGACCGTTATTCCATCACATGCGACCGATTCCTCCTTACTTGTGCCCTATTCTCCACCACATGTGACCGATTCCTCCTTACTTGTGCCCTATTCTCCATCACATGCGACCGATTTCTCTTTACTTGTGCCCTTTACTCCATCACATGTGACCAATTCTTCCCTGCTTGTGCCCTTTACTCCATCACATACGACCATTCCATCCCTGCTTGTGCCCTATTCTCCATCACATGCGACCGATTTCTCCTTACTTGTGCCCTTTATTCCATCACATGCGACCAATTCTTCCCTGCTTGTGCTCTTTACTCCATCACATGCGACCGATTCTTCCTCACTTGTGGCCTACACTACACCACATCCACCCAATCTTAAGACCAATCTCACACCACATACAACCAGCTATAATTTCCCACCAAAAAAGAGGACACCAAAAGGTATCCCCTCCACACTTATACATATAATGGTGATTTTTCTGTTAACGCTAGTACGCGATCTGCAGCTTCTTTTAGCACTGCTGTGTCCTCGTGACTTTTTAATGTCATGGAAATAATGGCAGCAATTTCACGCATTTCTGCTTCTTTAAAGCCGCGGGTCGTTACTGCTGGTGTTCCAATACGAATACCACTTGTAACAAATGGGCTTTCTGTATCAAAAGGAATCGTGTTTTTGTTTACGGTAATTCCAATTTCATCTAAAACATGTTCTGCAACCTTGCCAGTAATACCAAGTGGTGTTACATCTAGTAACAATAAATGATTATCCGTGCCACCTGAAACGACACGAATTCCTTCTTCAACCAATGCTTCACCAAGTGCTTTTGCATTGGCGATGATTTGCTGGCAATATACTTTAAAGTCATCGGATAGAGCTTCCTTGAATGCTGTAGCTTTTGCCGCGATGATGTGCATTAATGGACCGCCCTGCATGCCAGGGAAGACCGCTTTATCGATTTTCTTTGCAAATTCTGCTTTACAAAGGATCATACCACCACGTGGTCCACGTAATGTCTTATGTGTCGTTGTCGTAACAAAATCAGCAAATGGTACTGGATTTGGGTGTAAGCCTGCTGCGACTAGACCTGCAATATGTGCCATGTCTACCATTAAATATGCGCCTACTTCATCAGCGATTTCACGGAACTTCGCGAAATCGATTGTGCGAGAATATGCACTAGCACCAGCTACAATTAATTTTGGTTTTACTTCTTTTGCTTTTTCCAGTACTGCATCATAATTAAGCTGTTCTGTGTCTTGATCCACACCATAATCAACAAAATTATACAATGTACCACTGAAGTTTACAGGGCTACCATGGGTTAGGTGCCCACCATGGTTTAGATTCATACCAAGAACTGTATCGCCAGGCTCTAGCACGGAAAAATAAACAGCCATATTCGCTTGTGCACCTGAATGCGGTTGTACATTAGCATGGTCTGCACCAAATAGTTCTTTGGCGCGGTCACGAGCAAGGTTTTCCACTACATCAACATGCTCACAGCCACCATAATAACGTTTGTCCGGATAGCCTTCCGCATATTTATTGGTCAAAACAGAACCCATTGCCTCCATAACTGCTTCAGATACAAAGTTTTCCGATGCAATTAGCTCAATTTTCGTTTGTTGACGCTTTTTCTCTGCTTCCATTGCTTCAAATAATTCAATATCTGTCTGCTTTAAATGTTCCATTGGTAAAATCCTCCCTGTTTTGTCTGTATCTAAGTAAACGTATTACGATCTATACGTCATATACTGCCCGCATACCACCTATTAATTTTGGACGCGTTTTTGCCATGGTCACTCTTGCTTTCCCAATATAGCGTTGATTTAATCGCACAGGGACAGCTACATGCTTCAGATGCATGCCAATCAATGTTTCCCCGATATCAATACCCGCATGTGCTTGAATATGTTCTACCACTACCGGATGTTCCATATTTTGATAAGCATAAGCAGCCATCGAGCCTCCTGCTTTCGGAACCGGAACGACAGAGACTTCTTCTAATTGGTACTGGTCAGCGGTTTCCTGTTCGACAACAATGGCACGATTGAGATGCTCACAGCACTGAAACGCTAGCTGCACACCTTTTATCCTCTTTAATTTATTCAACGTGGAAAATATCGAGGCGGCAATTTCCTCACTACCAGCAGTACCAATAGTTTCTCCCGCAATCTCACTAGTAGAACAACCAACAATGAATATGCTGTCCTTTTTCAAGTAATCTACCTGTTGAAGCTCGTGCAAAATCTCCTCTAAATCTGCTTGAATATTCATATGCTCACCTAGCCTATACGAAGCAGACGAAGCTCTTCACTTCGCCTCCAACTCTTAAAGATTTTTATCCTCGTATTCTTTAAGCTTGTTAAGACGATTCTCGTGGCGTCCACCTTCAAAGTCTGTTTCTAACCAAGCTTTTGCGATTTCTCTAGCAAGACCTGGTCCAAGTACACGCTCCCCTAAAGCAATCATATTCGAATCATTATGCATACGAGTTAACTTAGCACTATAAACATCAGAAAGTAATGCACAACGAATTCCCTTCACCTTATTTGCAGCAATTGACATGCCAATACCTGTTCCACACACTAAAATCCCGCGGTCAAACTCTCCATTCGCAACACGCTCGGCTGCTGGTAAAGCATAGTCTGGATAATCTACAGAGGTTTCACAAGAACAGCCTGTATCCTCATATTCAATACCCATCTCTTCCAGTAAGCTTTTTACTTCATTACGAATTGTCATTCCGGCATGGTCACCTGAGATAATTACCTTCATTTTATTAGCTCCTTTTCTAGTTGTGATTAGTTGACGTTAAACTTTTGAATTTGCTTGTTTAATCCATTGGCCTGTTGTTCTAAATCATGTACTAAGCTATCTACCTTGCCTATGGATGCTGCTTGTTCATGTATCGATGCATTCACTTCTTCCGCACCGGCTGAGGTTTCTTCCGCAATAGCTGCCACCTCTTGCGATTGAGATGCTGTCGCTTGAATAGACGCTAATTGCTGGTTAACAATCGTTAAAATTACTTCAATTTCACCTGCTACTTCTTCAACAGAACCAGACATTTGCTCAATAGCTGCATTCGTCGTTACACCGCTATCTGCTTCTTTCATTGCTAGCTGTACATTTTCATTAATCTTCTTCACTACTCGACTAACATCATCTTGAATTGCTTCAATCAATTCAGAAATACGTTGAACTGCTTGTGCGCTTTGGTCAGCAAGCTTGCGGATTTCTTCTGCTACTACCGCAAAGCCTTTCCCATGCTCACCCGCTCTTGCCGCTTCGATGGATGCATTAAGCGCAAGTAAATTCGTTTGCTCTGCAATTTCTCCAACCATGGTAATAATTGACTCGACCTGAAGAGCATTCTCTTTTAAGTGGTCTACATCCTTTAACGAAAGCTCCTGGTCCTTTGCAAGCTTTTGAATTCCATCTACTAATTGATTAACAACCTTTTTACTGTTATTCAATGTTTCCAACATCGTATTGGATTTTTCTTTCGATTGGCCAGCTTTTTCCTGAACTTTTTCTGCTAAGGCTGTTGCTTCTTCTACTGCTTCAACAGTTTGTTGAATAGCCTCTGAGGAGTTCTCTGCTCCTTTTGAAATATCTTCTACAGATGCACTAATTTGTTCAGAATGCTGGGATACTAAACTAGAAGCTTCCCGCAATTGCACAACCGATTGATTAGTATTGTTGAAATGAACATCTATATTATGCACAATTTCTTTTAAATTTGTTACCATCGCGGCAAAAGAAGTACTTAACTCGCGAATTTCATCATCAGAAGATGGAATCTCCACTTCCTGATTAAGATTCCCATTTGCAACCTCGGACGCTACTTCAGCCAGTCGGTTTAAAGGCTTCGTAATCAATCGGGCTGCAAAATAGGCCAATATTCCAGACCAAATTATCCCTAGAGAAAGAATGAGAAACGTATACACTTCCATCGATACTTGCCAAAACTCCGTTACATAATCATAGAGAAAATAAAGGAAAAAGGCACTAGTGGAGTAGGTAATCATCGCTAGAATTGTTGTAAATAATACTAGCTTTAACCTTAACCCAAAGCGATATTTTTTGTTCATCTTGTTATCCCCCAGCTTTTTTTACTTTTTATATTTTTTTAATTAATAACGTAATATAGTCCTCTAATTCGTCTAATGTTTTCTGATAGGTGCTTATATCGCCTCCGAATGGATCGGAAATATCATAATTAATTAGACTACTCTCCAACTGATTAATTTTTTCTATCTCTGGGTGTAAGTGTTCTTCAAGCTTTTCCTCCAGCTGGTCGTTTTTAAGCTTATGCTGATATTGTTGAATAATTTGGGAACGCTTTAGTTCATAATCGGCATATAGCGATTTTAGTTCTTCCCATACTTTTTTATCGGAATCAGATACGAATTCCTTCAAGGTATAATACTTGTCCTGAAAATTGGGAAATTGCATCATTAATGACTGCTTATGTCCGGTCGTCATTGTTAAAACGACATCCGCCCAATGAAGAATTTTTTCTTCCACAGGTTGTGACTGGTGATCTAATGTAATTCCCTTCTCCTCCAGTACCTTTATGGTATGATGAGAGGCACGTTGATTCTTCGCAGCAAAAATCCCGGCAGATTTCACTTCTATATTTGGCATTTTCTCTTTTAATAAAGCTTCTGCCATTGGGCTGCGACAAGTATTACCTGTACAGACAAATAAAATCTTCATGAAGAATCCTCCAATTCCAGGCAAAATCATATTTCTAACTAAAATATACCATAGAATAAAGTGAGTTGACAGAAAAACAACAAATGAATATTTTGAATTACGAACCCATCAATTATAGTACTTTTTACCTAGTTACAAATCAGTAAATTGTCAAAAAATGATAAAAATTTGTGGAAATTATAATCCATAAGTATTACTATTAACATAATAAACTTAATACCTAAGTAACTAATTTAGCAATGAACATAAACTAAATACCAATTATCACCACATAACCTTTGTCATTTCTTTATACAATATAGAGTAGTCTCATTTAGGTATTATCCTTTGGGAGGGGTTTTATTTATGAAGAAAGCTGAAACTGCAAGCGTAGGGGATACAGTACTTTTCGATCGAAGAAACGGGCAGTATGAGGGAAAAGTATTTCAAGTAAGAGAAAATAGCGTTTTAGTAGAATTATCAAAGGATGCTGCAAAGGTTTTAGGTTATGAAATGCCTAACACTGTTGTGAGGCATGGTAGATATAGTATTATTTCGTAAAGTTAGCTAATAAAAATGATTGCCCCTTAAGTTACTAACTTGGGGGCAATTATGGTTTGAATTAAAAAATAATGAAGAGACCGAATCCACAAAGGATGCTCCCTCCTACTATTTCACTATACACTCCCAAAAACCCGTGCACTTTTCTTCCAATCAACATTCCAGCCCAGGTAAGGAACATACTTGCAGCACCAAAAGATAGAATAATAAGTACCGTTTTTGCCCCTGATAATCCTAGCCCTAGTCCAACAGAAAAACTGTCCATACTAACACTTAGTGCAAAGATAATTAATCCAATTCCAGTTGTTTGAATCACTTTGTTTACTTCATGGTTAAAGGCGGAGAATAACATATGGGCTCCAATTCCAAATAGTAAAAGACCACCTGCTAATGTAGTCCATCCACCAGCTTTAGTAGAAATCAACGTACCAGCTATGATGCCTAAAGAAGGCATAATCATATGAAATAATCCAATTACAATACCGATTAAGGCAATCCGCTTCAGTCGAATCTTCTGCATTCCCAAGCCAAGGCTTACAGAAAAGGCATCCATTCCAATTGCTAAAGACATAATGAATATTGATAATAGTTCACCCATGAAATATCCCCCTTGGACATGCTTTTACACTATATGCTTTTCCAAAGGGGAATATGATTCACCGAGTAAGGTTGAAGAATTTAAAACCTATTATAGCAATTACTGATACTAAATAACCCTAGCTTTCCATTATAGGTTATATGTGAAACGTCCAAGAAAATGGAAAAAAAAAAAATGTATCTAAAAAACCGAATGATGCGCAAAGACCACGCTCCGGAAATATACTTGCGGTCACTTCCAGCACAGGGGCGACATCTGCTCGATAAAACCATCGCAGTGTCTACCTTGTACTTTATCACAGCATAAGGGCGACATCTGCTCGAAAAAACCTCGCAGTGTCTACTTTACCGCCGGGCGGCTGGTGAGCCTCCTGTGCTACTTCTTTAGGGGTCTCACCGATGCCTATCATCCCGCAGGAGTCTTTGAGTTACTTCCCAGCCTCTTCACTACTAATATAACGACTAGCTGCTTTTCGCAATCGATTCATAATTGCTTGGCCTATGCCATATTCAGGATATGTGTCACATAAAATAATATCCACATCCTCTTGTCTAAACTTCCTCAAACCATCATACAGATTCGCTGCGACATCCTCGAGCGTTTCACCAAGTGATATTTTCTGATCTACATGTAATGATTTCAATGTGACACTACTTGCTAAGATGCCAACTCGTTTTCCTTCTGCTATGAGCTCGTCATATACCTGCTGTACTCTGTCACTTCCACCTTCAATTAACCATAAAGGTACTTCGGGTGCATAATGTTGATATTTCATTCCAGGGGCTTTCGGTACATGTCCCTCTTCCTTATTCAACATGGCAGGGTCTACTAACACCTTATCCACAACTTCTTCTAATTCTTCCTTAGAAATTCCACCTGGACGAAGAATGATGGGAATATCTTGTGTACAATCGATAACCGTCGATTCTACACCAACACCAGTCGGACCACCATCAACAACACCAGCAATTTTCCCATACAGGTCTTCCCATACATGGTCAGCTGCTGTAGGGCTTGGCTTCCCAGAAATATTAGCACTAGGTGCAGCAATTGGGATATTGCATTCTTTTAATAGAGCAATGGACACTGGATGACTCGGAATCCTTACGCCCACTGTTTCTAAGCCAGCTGTAACATTATCTGCACAAGTACCGTTACTAGGTAACACATACGTGATTGGACCTGGCGAGAAATTATCAATTAGTCTATTCACATAGTCTGGTACATCCTTCACTAACAGAAGTAGCTGCTCTTTCGTAGCAACATGTGCAATCAGTGGATTATCCTGTGGACGACCTTTCGCTTGGAATATATTCGCAACTGCCTTTTCATTCGTGGCATCTGCTCCTAATCCATAAACCGTCTCGGTTGGAAAAGCAACTGTACTTCCTGCTTTTAGTAATTTTGCTGCTTCTTTTATCATTTCTTCTTTATTATTCCCGTTCACTAGATTCCAACGTTTTGTATCTATCATGAAAACTACCTCTTTTCCTTCCCTCATTTTATCTAAACAAGGAAGGTTTCGCAAAGCATTATGTTATCCACAAAGAAAGAAGAAAAACCCGCAGTTTATCCACAGGTTTTTTAAAGCAAATGTTTATTTAAACGCTTTATTCCTACATTATCCACATACCATCCACCGTTTTTTTATTTATCGACAGTTTTTTCACAACTTGTGCACAGGTTCATGTGGATTATGTGTATAAATTGAAAATTCTTTCTAGTATGGATACGCTGCTAGTAAGATGATGTATCAAGAAACTTCGTAAGCCCACCAGTTCCCTTGCTTATTCTTCATAGGCTGTACATTCAATGCCTCTTTTTGAGGATGGAATTGTAAGGAACCAAGCAATATATCCACAACCGGCTGGTGACTAAATACATATACCTTCTTCGCTTCCTTTGATTTCGCTAAAACAATAATAGTTTCTAGTAAGACTGGCAGTTTCTGCGCTTCTTCTTGGGCAATATATAGCTGCTTCAACCAAAACACACCGTCCTCTACAGAGGCTAGCTCAAAGCATCCCTTAATCTCACCAGCAAACTCTACTACATAGCCTTCTTTTAATAGACTGTCTTTATTCACTTGATCTGTTGTACTAAAAAATTGATTCATCTTCTCTTTCGGTACATCACGCGCAATTCTTATTTTCATTCCTACACCCCTATTTTGATAGAAATTTTTTAAAAGCGATCTGCCAAATAACACATAGGAAGCTTGTTGCTTCAAACAATATTTACTAGAATCTCGCATTTCTATCATTTTATGCATGTTTTGGGTGCTCTATGACAATCCTAACCATTCTAATAGAAAAAATTTAATCTGTAATCCACTGTCTTGCTCTTCCTCATCCTCAAATCCTCCATCACTCGCCTGTGCAACACTAATTCCATTAGCAAAATCTAAAAAGCATAACGGCGGGAATAGTACACACCACCAATTAGAGCCCTCGCCTTCTCCAAGAGTAATTAATATTGCTTCATATTCCCCGGCAGGATAGAGATAATTTCCATATATTTTCATTGGAAAACCGACACTATCATTATATTCCACATCAAAGTCACGATTTTCGCCCTCTTCTGCTAGCGTTTGCTTCACGATTTCGCTAATCTCTGGAATCCTGTTTTCTAACAATGACCTTGCTTCGTCAATATCATCGATTTCAGCCACCCATTCCGTAATGGCAGCATTAACTTTATCTCGAACAATACGCTTAATTTGTTGATCTGCCTCATTATCACTGTTAGCCAATATCCGTAAGCGAATCGCATCATCCGGTATTACCTGGTAATCATCAGTCTTATGTTCATTCCCCTGACCATAGACCGGTAGAGAAAGTGCAATCAAAATAATTACAATAACGATAAATGCTAATTTTTTCATCAAAATCCGTCCCCCACAATTTGATTTAGTCACAGTATGGACAGAAGAAGATGTATTTAAACTAGTAATCTAGTATTTTTTTATTCAACAGTATAGAAAGAAACATCATATAAAGCTAAAACGCAATACATGGACTAGATACCTATAGACTAGAGAGGGATTTAAAGAGGAGGAATTACTATCCACAATAGAAAAAGCAACTCTTTCTAATGCAAGAGGTCCAGCTATAACCTGTTGGTGATGTAATGACACTCATTTATGGTCGGGATGATATTCCTTGCATGATGTAGCCTAACAGGTAGGACAAAGCGAAAAAAGTTAAAAACCGAATGATGCACATATCCAGCGTGGACAATGCCATATTTCATTCGGTTTATCGTTCTTTCCTCTATTCAACTAAAGATTTTTTGCTGAAACAATTCGGTCCTTGCCATTTATATCCTTCCTAACCGTTACACTACTTTCAGGAAATGTTTGCTGAAGCAAATCTTGAACTGCCTTCCCTTGTAAATGACCGATTTCAAAGGCAATACTTCCACCGGAAAGAATAGCGGCTGGCAGCTGAGATATTATTTTTTTATATGCAAAAAGCCCATTATCTTCTGCAAACAATGCTATCTCAGGATCATAATTAACTACGGTATCTGAAAGCTCAGACCGCTCTTCCTCGGCAATATATGGTGGGTTCGAAACGATGATATCAGCACGTAAGCCCTGTTTTACAAAAGGATCTAAAAAATCGCCTTGTAAAAATGTAACATTAGCCGCTAGATCTTCTGCGTTCTTCTTAGCCATTCCTAATGCATCTGGTGAAATATCGATTGCATACACGTCAGCATTCGGTAATTCCAGGGCTAGTGTAATCGCAATAACCCCGCTACCCGTTCCAACATCAACAATGGTAATCGGTTTGTCCTTCGGTGCATGCTCCATTACATGGAGAACTAGCTCCTCCGTTTCCGGACGTGGAATTAATACATTTTCATTTACGGAGTATTTTCTTCCATAGAACATCTCATACCCCATTAAATGTTGGATTGGAATCCCAGTTTCGGCATGCTTCACCACATCAGCACGAAACTTCTCTATAATATGCTGTGGGATGTCTTCACGCATTTGCGCAAAATATTGCGCCCTTGACACATTCAAATGGTGTTGAAGTAACAGCTCAGCTACTCGTGTTTCCCGATTGTTTTTCTCTAAAAAAAGAGAAGCCCACTCTAGGACTTCGTATTGTTTTTGTGCCATGTTATTCACCAATTTGTTCTAACTTTTTCGTTTGTTCTTCCATAATTAAGGCATCGATGACTTCATCAAGCTTCCCTTCTAAAATCTGGTCAAGCTTTTGAATGGTAAGTCCAATGCGGTGGTCTGTTACACGGTTTTGCGGGAAGTTATAGGTACGAATACGCTCTGAACGATCCCCAGTACCGACAGCCGATTTACGGTTTTCATCAATCTCTGCCTGTGCTTCTTGTTGAAACTTATCATATACACGTGCACGAAGAATCTTCATCGCTTTTTCTTTGTTTTTAATTTGCGATTTTTCATCCTGCATGGATACGACTATTCCAGTTGGTAAGTGGGTTAGGCGAACAGCAGACATGGTTGTGTTAACACTCTGTCCACCAGGTCCACTAGAGGCGAATGTATCAACACGAATATCCTTTTCGTGAATTTCCACTTCTACTTCTTCTGCTTCCGGAAGTACTGCCACAGTAGCTGTTGACGTATGGATACGACCGCCTGATTCTGTTTCCGGAACACGCTGTACACGATGTGCACCGTTTTCATACTTCAGTTTAGAATACGCGCCATTACCTTTAACCATGAAAATAATTTCCTTGTAACCACCGACCCCTGTCGTATGGGCCTCCATTACCTCGGTTTTCCAGCCTTGAGTCTCTACAAAGCGGCTATACATGCGGTAAAGATCACCAGCAAATAATGCTGCTTCATCCCCACCAGCAGCACCACGAATTTCCACGAACACGTCCTTATCATCGTTCGGATCCTTCGGCAGAAGAAGAATTTTCATTCGATCCTCTAATTCTTCCTTCGATTCGGTTAGTTCAGCAATTTCTGACTTTACCATCACTTGCATTTCGCTATCCAGGTCATCCTCTAGCATTTCCTTTGCGTCCTTTAGTTGTTCGGTTACATCTTTATATTCACGGTAGGCCTGTACAACATCTTCTAGTCCAGCCTGTTCCTTCGAATAATCACGTAACTTTTTCGTATCGCTAATTACTTCTGGGTCACTTAATAATTCATTTAATTTATTATAACGATCTTCCAATGTTTGCAAACGATCTATCATCACGGTCACCTCACTCAGATTAACAGTATAATTATAGTATACGGAGCCCTCTAGGTCAAAATTCTTCCGGCATTATCACCTGGAACAAGCAGATAAAGATCCTCACGATAAGACAGGAACACTACATCCTATGGAGGGGAATACGAAAAAACCCGAGCTAATTCAACTCCGTATGAGAGAATTTAGTTCGAGTTTATTAAACAGAGAGGAATGGTTAACCATCTTTTCCGTTAGGAATAGAAAAGCAAATAGGAGCTTTTCTAAAGGTTAACGCTGCTTTACTTCCCTACATTCATCAATTTCCGCATTTCAGAGCTCATCGGACGGTTTGGTACATCATGGTGGTGACGGCATCTTGGTTCATAGGATTCTGATGCACCAACCAGTATGATTGGGTCATTATAGGAAGCTGGTTGTCCATTAATTAAGCGTTGTGTACGACTTGCAGGAGATCCACAAATTGGGCAGATTGCATTTAGCTTCGTAACCGATTCAGCTAAGGCCATTAAGACAGGCATAGGGCCGAATGGTTCACCGCGAAAATCTCGATCTAAGCCAGCAGCGATGACACGAATGCCTTGGTCTGCTAGTTGTTCTGCAACATCAATAATACCATCATCGAAGAATTGTGCTTCATCTATTCCAACTATTTCAATGCCGTCTTGGATATTTTCTAGTATATCTTTAGAAGTATCCACTGGAGTTGCCGTTACCGAATTTCCGTTATGAGATACAACGGCTACATCATCGTAACGATTATCAATTGCGGGTTTAAACACTTGTACCTTTTGGTTCGCATAGGTTGCTCTTCTTACTCGTCGAATTAATTCTTCGGATTTACCTGAAAACATGCTGCCACAGATTACTTCTAGCCAGCCACTTTGCTTCATAACATACATGCTTCTTGGATCTCCCTTCATTCTTCTATGTTCATGCTTATCATCTGTGAATTTATTTAAGTAAAAACGTATTAATTTATCGTTTAAAATACTTCATTTTATTATGCAGGTGGTAAGAGCTTTTATACGTTCCTATCTATTAAGAAAAAAGTAGGACGTCCAAAGCTAGACCGCTCTCGAGTTTGTACTTGTCTTATCTTTTAAATAAAAAACAGGCAAAGCATAATTGATTTGCCTGTTTCTACCAGAATGATTAATCTCATCCAACTGTGTATTACTTAGTCTCACTACTACATGTAGTGATAACTAATCTTATTTCATATTATATTTCTTCTTGAAGCGATCTACACGTCCACCAACTGTATCAGCTTTCTGCTTACCAGTATAGAAAGGATGTGATTCAGAGCTAATCTCCACACGAATCAATGGGTATGTGTTACCATCTTCCCACTCAATTGTTTCGTCTGAATGCTTTGTTGAACCGCTTAAGAATTTGAAGTCTGAGCTAGTATCTAAAAATACTACTTTTCTGTACTCAGGATGAATTCCTTCTTTCATGTCTTTCACTCCTTCTGCCCTGAATCCTTTGGAAACAGAGTTATTTTAAGAGCCACAATTAGGTATAAACCTTTTCTAAACTCACTAAAAAATTATAACAATCTGCGTGACTATTTGCAAGTAGCTATTGTTATATTTCATAGAGAAAAAAGCGATAAAGCCCTCTAATTATCTTCCAGAACGTTTACGCTGCATTTCTTCTTCTAGCTTTTGTAAAAATTCTTGGTTACCTTCTGATGCTTTTAGTTTTCTTAGGAAGCGTTCCAGAAAATCAGGCGAATCTTGCATTGTTTTACGAATTGCCCACATTTTGTCAAGCTGTTGTTTGTCTACTAACAACTCTTCTTTCCGTGTACCGGAACGTAAAATATCGATAGCTGGGAATATTCTACGATTTGCCAGGTTACGATCTAGATGTAATTCCATATTACCAGTACCTTTAAACTCTTCATAAATAACATCGTCCATACGAGAACCCGTATCTACTAGTGCTGTCGCAAGAATCGTGAAGCTTCCACCTTCTTCAATATTACGCGCAGCTCCAAAGAAACGTTTTGGTCGGTGGAATGCCGCAGGATCAATACCACCTGATAGTGTACGACCACTTGGTGGGATAACGAGGTTATATGCACGTGCTAAGCGCGTAATACTATCCATTAGGACAATGACATCACGCTTATGCTCTACTAAGCGCATCGCACGCTCTAATACAAGTTCAGATACTTTAATATGATTTTCAGGTACTTCGTCAAAGGTAGAGCTTACCACATCCACATCCGGGTGTACCGAGCGTTCGATATCGGTTACTTCCTCAGGACGTTCATCAACTAATAAGATAATCAGTTTGGCTTCTGGATGATTTACCGAAATACTATTTGCAATTTCCTTTAATAGCATCGTTTTACCAGCCTTTGGAGGGGCAACAATTAATCCACGTTGACCAAATCCAACCGGTGCCATTAAATCCATAATTCTAGTGGAAAGCTTGTTCGATTTTGTTTCAAGCTTCATTAAACGGTCCGGGTAAAGTGCTGTTAAGGCCGGGAAGTGGACACGTTCTTTAGACGAATCAGGATCTTCCCCATTTACCGCGTCTACATGTAGTAACCCATAGTAACGTTCGTTTTCTTTTGGAGGACGAACCTTACCAGATACTTTATCACCATTTCGCAAGTCAAAACGACGGATTTGAGAGGCAGAAATATAAATATCTTCTGCACTTGGCGAATAATTAATTGGTCGTAAGAAACCGAATCCTTCTGAAGGAATAATCTCTAAAACGCCATCCATAAATAGAAATCCATCTTTTTCTGCTTGTGCTTTTAAAATTGCAAAGATAAGTTCTTTTTTCGTTAGTTTCGCATAGTAAGATACTTTATATTCTCTTGCTAATGCATAAATTTCTTTTAACGTTAGTTCTTGAAGTTTACTTAGTGTTAATTCAGCCATATTCACCACGCCTATTCATATACATTTTACTATTTTGATAGAAACATCACTGGTTATGTACATACATATACAAAAACAGCAAAGAATCTTTGATACCGGAGTATTTTAATTTGATAAGACTTATCTGATTAGTATTAAATGAATTATTGCTTCCTGATGTGAAATCTTAATTTAGAAGGGAAGAATAGTTAGAAGCTAGAATAGAAGTTTTCGGCTTCTCTAGTAGTAGAGAAGGCGATAGATTAATTTTTCTTATATTTTGTATATTAACCAAACAATACTTATCTTAAACATTTACAATGTTAACCGTTTTAAAAGGATTATTCAATACTTTTTTTCATTTGGAAAATGAGTTTCTAGTGTAGGGTAGAGTAAACCAATATAAACTGGTTATAAGTGGAATGGTATCCTTTGCTTTCCTAAGTAGATAGACTGGAAAACATCGACACAAGAGCCGATGTTTTCCATGTATATGAGTATTATTCCGGTTTCATTACTAAATTGGGTTTTTTTCTTAAACTATGCTCTCCATCAATAAAACGAACTGTTCCGCTTTTCGCTCGCATTACAACGGTTTGTGTCTTAGCTTTGGTCCCCTTGAACTGGACTCCCTTTAATAGCTCACCATCGGTTACGCCGGTTGCTGCAAAGATAGCATCATCTCCACCACAAAAGTCATCCATATAAAAGACTTTATCGATATCGGTAATGCCCATTTTATGGCATCTAGCAATTTCCTCATCATTCTGTGGTACAAGCTGTCCTTGCATTTCACCACCTAAGCATTTCAAGGCCATGGCAGCGATAACACCTTCAGGGGCACCACCTGTTCCCATAAATAAATCAATTCCGGTTTCATCGAATGCTGTATTAATTGCAGCTGCAACATCACCATCTTGAATTAGTCTAATTCTCGCTCCTGCTTCCCGAATTTCTTCGATTATCTGCTGATGGCGAGGACGATCTAATAAGATGACTACAAGGTCTTCTACCTCTTTATTTTTAGCTTTCGCCACTGCTTTTAAGTTATCAATAGTTGGTGCATTAATATTAACTTTGCCCACCGCTTCAGGTCCAACGGCAATTTTTTTCATATACATGTCTGGTGCATGGAGAACTTTACCATGGTCGCCAATTGCGATAACGGTAAGGGCGTTGGTTGTACCTTTAGCAACAATATTCGTCCCTTCTAACGGGTCAACCGCAATGTCTACTAATGGTCCAGTACCAGTGCCTAATTTCTCTCCTATGTATAGCATTGGGGCCTCGTCCATTTCGCCTTCTCCAATTACTACTGTACCTCGCATCGGTATGGTGTCAAATACGTCTCGCATTGCTGTAGTTGCTGCATCATCTGCTTCTTCCTTTTTTCCTCTTCCCATCCATCGGGCTGAGGCAAGTGCTGCTGCTTCTGTAACACGTACGATTTCCATTGTTAGACTTCTTTCCATGATTTCCATCTCCTTTAAATAAATAGCCTCATCCCAAAAAGGTTTATTTATTTAAATGTATCGGTAAAAAATGGTAAGCCTGCGATTCAAATACGTTGTTTTTAAGCGACGATAGGTGAGCCTCCTGACAAGCGAATAGCGGAGTTCACCCTCACCTCTGTGTACGCTAGCTTTATAGCAGTTGATAAGATTTCATTATGATTTGCGATAGACCTAAGAGTTTTGAAATTGGATGATTTCTTCTTCAGACAAGTCTTCTCGCCAAACATTTGCACCGAGATTGTTTAGCTTTTGAGTCATGTTTTCATAGCCTCGGTCTATATGTTCTAATCCAGTGATTTCGGTAATACCCTTAGCCATTAAGCCTGCTATGACTAAAGCGGCACCTGCCCGGAGATCGCTTGCTTTTACTCGTGCGCCTTCTAGTTGGACTGGTCCAGTGACAATAACAGAGCCACCTTCTACCTTGACAACGGCATTCATTCTTCTCAACTCATCTACATGTTTAAGTCTCGCCGAATATATCGTGTCTGTTACAACACCAGTATTATGGGCCTTAGTCAGCAGACTAGTAAAAGGCTGCTGTAGGTCAGTTGGAAAACCAGGGTATACTAATGTTTTAATATCCACGCTTTTTAGTGGGTTCCTTGATGCGATGTATAGTTGGTCGTCTGAGTCTTCTACGGTAATACCCATTTCGCGTAGTTTCGCTAGCAATGATTCTAAATGCTGCGGAATTACATTATCAATGATTACTTCGTTACCAGCGGCTGCAGCTGCAATAGCATAGGTACCTGCTTCGATTCGGTCAGGTATAATGGTATGTCTACATCCATGTAAGGATGGTACTCCTTCGATGCGAATAACATCTGTACCAACACCCTTAATTTTGGCACCCATATTGGTTAGTAAGGTTGCTACGTCAATAATTTCTGGTTCTTTAGCTGCATTCTCAATAACGGTTTTACCCTTTGCTCGAACTGCAGCAAGCATAATATTAATTGTCGCACCTACACTAACGACATCTAAATAAATTCTTGCACCTGTTAGCTCTTTAGCTCGTAGGTATATAGCACCTTGTTCGTTCGTCACTTCAGCACCTAATGCTTCAAAGCCTTTAATATGTTGGTCAATCGGACGTGGGCCTAAAAAACAACCACCCGGTAAGCCGATTACTGCTTTACCGAACTTACCAAGCATCGCCCCCATAAAATAGTAGGAAGCACGAAGCTTCTTTACTTTCCCATTTGGCAATGGCATCGAGATCATGTTTTCCGGATTTATATGTACCGTTTGTCCATCCCAGCTTACATTACCGCCGATTTCTTCTAACAAATCACTAAGTGTATACACATCCGAAATTTCAGGCAAGCCTTCAATCGTAACTTGTGAATCCGCCAAAATCGCTGCCGGTAAGAGTGCTACCGCGCTGTTTTTCGCGCCACTGATGCGAACCTTTCCATTTAAGACATGACCGCCCTCAACTATCATTTTTTGCATGTTTTAACCCCGCTTTTGAGGTGAGAATGTAACTTGTACATCCTCCACTTATTTAAATAGTATTCCAGTTATTTTTTCCACTTTTACTTTATTTAAAACAAAAAGCGAATATACTGGTTATTTTAAAAATAGTTTAACCTTGAGAATTTATTCTAATAATTATTGATTTGCTTTATTCCAATCTGCAATAAATCTTTCAATTCCTTGATCTGTTAATGGGTGTTTAACAAGCTGACTTAATACATTATAAGGAACTGTCGCAATATGAGCTCCGTTAAGTGCTGCATCTGTTACGTGTAGTGGATGTCTGATACTCGCTGCAATAATCTCAGTTTCAATGCCATGACGATCAAAAATATCGGCAATCGTTGCGATTAATTCCATCCCATTATGACCAATATCATCAAGACGACCTAGGAACGGTGATACATAGGTTGCACCTGCTCTAGCAGCAAGTAGTGCTTGGTTTGGATTAAAGATAAGTGTTACATTCGTTTTAATCCCTTTATCACTGAAAGCTTTTACTGCTTTTAAACCTTCTAAAGTCATAGGTACTTTAATCGTAATGTTTGGTGCAATAGCAGCAAGCTCTAATCCTTCTTTAATCATACCCTCTGCATCTTCTGACATTACCTCTGCACTAACTGATCCAACAGAAACTTCTGAAGTAATTTCACGTAGACGATCATGGAAGGATACGCCTTCTTTTGCTACTAAGCTTGGGTTAGTTGTAACTCCCGCTAAAATCCCTAACTCATTTGCAGAACGAATTTCCTCAATGTTTGCAGTATCAATAAAAAACTTCATCTTGTTGCCTCCCCAATATTAATTTATTCCTTTTGTTATAGGAATAGCCCTAACTGTTTCACGCTACATTATGGTATACGTAGGACAATGCAAAACAGAGAGGGCATTTTATTCATGTTATTAAGCTTTATTAGAAGATCCGAATTCGCGCATTTTACCAATAACAGTTTGCTTGATTGCTTCTGTACCTGGTCCTAAGTATTTACGAGGATCGTAAACTTCTGTATTGTCATTTAATACTTGGCGAATCGCTTTTGTTTGAGCAATTTGGTTCTCTGTATTGACATTGATTTTAGCAGTACCAAGAGAAATTGCTTTTTGAATATCCTTAGTAGGAATTCCAGTACCACCATGTAATACTAATGGAACTTGGGTTAAGTTAAGAATTTCTTCCATTTCTTTAAATCCTAAGTTTGGTTCACCTTGATAAGGACCGTGAACAGAACCTAATGCTGGTGCTAAGCAATCAATTCCAGCTTCTTTTACTAGACGTAAGCACTCCTGTGGATCAGCATAATTGATGCCACCAATAACACCATCTTCTTCTCCACCAACAGTTCCAACCTCTGCTTCAACAGAAACACCGTGGATATGTGCTAATTCTACTACCTTTTTCGTTAATGCAATATTTTCCTCAATTGGAGAATGTGAAGCATCGATCATAACAGAAGTAAATCCTGCATGAATAGCTTGGGCAACTTTTTCAAAGCTTGAACCATGGTCTAAGTGAATCGCTACAGGAACTGTAGTACCATACTCTTCCATTAAAGCTTTTACCATTGCTACTACTACTTTAAAACCACCCATATATTTCCCAGCACCTTCAGATACTCCTAAAATAACTGGTGATTTTTCTGCCTCAGCAGCCTGCAGGATAGCTTGTATGTACTCCAAGTTATTTATATTGAATTGTCCAACAGCATAGCCGTTGTCCTTAGCCTTTTCTAGCATATCTTTCATTGATACTAATGGCATTTGTTTTTCCTCCTTCTGATATATGAAAATCCTTATATGATTGTTCACTTCAGTATAAGAATACCAATACAAATGCCATGGTGCAAGATTATAGTGTTAGTGTTTTATTTTCAAATATTTCTACTAATCTGCAAGTAGTTGGTTTATATATCCTTTAAATTCCATCACATCAAATGGCTTAGAGAGTACTTTTGTAATAGATGATAGTTGATATATTTCATCTGTTAAGCTCTCTGCTAAGCCACTCATAAGGACAATCTTTATTTGTTTGTTATCTCTATCTAATTGTTTAATCACTTCAATACCATCGATAATCGGCAGCTTATAATCAATGATCATTAAATCAATCTTATGTAGATTTATTAGCTCTAATGCTTCTTTCCCTGTTTGAGCAGTATAGACCGTATAGCCATCAGCTGCCAATAAATCTTCCAGTAACAGTCTTATCCCTACTTCATCATCCACCACTAAAATGTTTCGATTCATTTCGACAATACCCCCTTTTTTGATTAACTATTCGACAGAAACCTCCAAAACCCTTCTTTTTAACGAACAACTCATGTAGTACTTTTGGGAATCTCATTAGTTAATCATTGCATGTAGTAAAGTAAATGCCCTATACTTATACCCCCTTGAATAAAAGTTAAAACTTAATTTGAATATAGCAAAAAAGCCGCGATTCGTACCCTTTCAAGTACAAATTTGCGACTTTTTTACTATTCTTATTAACGATAATGATTTCGATTATTGGTTCTTTTGTTCTACAGCTGCACCAATAAATCCTTTGAATAGATTTTGAGGTCTTGTCGGACGAGATTTAAACTCTGGATGGAACTGACATGCGACAAACCATGGGTGGTCAGCAATTTCGACAGTTTCCACTAAACGTCCATCTGGACTGGTACCTGAGAAAATAAATCCTTTTGCTTCCATTTCCTCACGATACTCATTATTAAATTCATAACGATGACGATGGCGTTCCTCAATCATATCTACCCCGTCATATGCTGCTTTTGTTTTTGTACCATCTTTTAACTTACAAGGATACAAGCCTAGACGTAATGTTCCACCTAAGTCTTCCACATCCTTCTGTTCTGGAAGTAAGTCAATGATTGGATGTGTTGTATTCGGATTAATTTCCGCTGAATGTGCATCTTCATACCCTAATACATTACGCGCGAACTCTACTGTAGCCAACTGCATTCCTAAGCAAATACCAAGGAATGGTACTTTATTTTCACGTGCATAACGAATTGCTTCAATTTTTCCTTCGATTCCACGATCACCGAATCCACCTGGCACGATAATCCCGTCAACCTGTGATAGTTTTTCTCTGATTGATTGCGCATCTAATTTTTCTGAGTTAATCCATTGAACATGAATATCAGCATCAAATGCATATCCTGCGTGTTTTAGTGATTCAACAACAGAGATATAAGCATCTTGTAGCTCAACATATTTACCGACTAAGCCAATCGTAACTTTCTTCGATAAATTACATACACGGTCAACTAGCTTTTTCCATTCTGTCATATCTGCAGGTCCTGCCTCTAAGCCAAAATGATCGCAAACAATCTGATCAAGGTGTTGAGCTTGTAGTGCTAGTGGAATTTCGTATAGATTTGCAGCATCACGCATTTCAATCACTGCTTCTTCATCAATATCACAGAATAGGGCAATTTTACCCTTCATTTCTTCGCTGATTTCGTGTTCTGTACGTAATACTACGGCATCTGGTTGAATACCTAATGAACGTAATTCTTTCACACTATGCTGAGTTGGTTTCGTCTTCAGTTCACCAGCCGCTTTAATATATGGTACTAATGTACAATGGATATACATGACATTTTTCTTGCCGATATCACTTTTCACTTGGCGAATTGCTTCTAAAAACGGTAGTGATTCGATATCCCCTACAGTACCACCAATTTCTGTAATAACAACATCCGCACCTGTTGCTTCACTTGCTCGGAAAACTTGGTCTTTAATCTCGTTTGTAATATGTGGGATTACTTGTACAGTCCCACCTAAATAATCTCCACGTCGTTCTTTACGAATAACGTTAGAGTACACTTTACCAGTTGTAATATTGCTATATTTATTTAAATTCTCATCAATAAAGCGCTCATAATGTCCTAAATCCAAATCGGTTTCTGCACCATCATCTGTTACAAAAACTTCCCCATGCTGATAAGGACTCATTGTACCTGGATCGACATTAATATATGGATCAAATTTTTGAATGGTAACTTTTAAACCACGGTTCTTTAATAATCTTCCAATTGATGCTGCTGTAATTCCTTTTCCTAAAGATGACACTACGCCACCAGTGACAAAAATATACTTAGCCACAACTATCCCTCTTTCTATATATAATAAATAATAAGTGCGACCACTGTTTGTATTTATTGTGCACACTATCCTCCAATAGAATCAGAGAAAACAAAAATAAAACAGTGATGCTCGGGTTAGGCATCTTTTTTTATTTGATTGCTATAAAAAGAACAATTCTCCAACCAAGGCTCTAAGCGAGACTGGGACATAACGAAAAGAATTAAATGTAAAACCAGATGATACAAGATACTAGCTCCGGAACTATACGTAGACTCCTACTGGAGGATAGGGCAAGGTTGAGACCCCTAAAGAAGTAGCACGAGGAGGCTCACCAGCCGCCCGCGAACCGCAAGTATATTTCCGGAGCGGGGGCCTTGCTCATCATTCAGTTTTTCCTTTAAGATAAATTCTTTTGTCCCAGCCACGTGCACATGATTAGAGAGAATAACAATCTATAAAAAAGCCCTAAAAAAATAAAAAACAAGAATCAACACCAGTATGTAGAAAAGAATTTAACCACATCTTCTCTTCCGCCACTAGGGATTAGATTCCCATTAAAAGCTTGTTTAAAACACAAAAAGCGCCTCCCCATGTAAGGGGAAACGCTTTGAATAAATAAATTAAAGAGCCCAATACAAATTGTACTAACCTGTCTTCTAAAAGTCAAGCAGTCATTTTATTTATCTTCTTCAAAATCCTCATCGATTTCATCTTCATCAATCTCATTTAAGTCTTCTAGCTCATCTTCAATCTCGTCTTCATCATCAAAATCATCAAAGTCATCATCAATATCTTCGTCAAAATCTTCATCAATGTCATCAAAATCATCGTCTTCGTCTAACAGAACATCATCATCATCTAAATCAAGATCTAAGTCATCGTCAAGATCTAAATCATCATCCAGTTTCTTCTTCGCTTTTTTCTTCTTCTTCTTCGGTTCATTATGAATGTCTTCATCAATTTGTTCAAATGGATACCAACGCTTTAGTCCCCACATATTAGAACCAAGCGTAATGAATCTGCCATCCACATTTAGATCCGTATAGAATTGTGCTAACATGTCATCCTTTTGCTCATCCGTAAACTCTTTTAATTCTGCAATTTTATTAAAAATATCTCTAAAGTCTAGTGCCTTTGTTTCTTCTGTTAGTATTTCTTTTGCCAACTCTAGCATTGACATTTTTGTGATTTCCTCGCGGCTAAGATTTTCCAAGCTCACAATACCGCACTCCCTTTTCATTAATATATCGATTTGTTAGAATAACTTGATTGGTAAAGATTGAACCACATACTCTAACACGTAATAAAAAGCCAATCCTATTTGGGATTACTCTTGTTGATTTATGGTATGTATGTTTTTAAAAGCTATCATACATTATAAACAAATTATGCAGGAATTATCAAATTTATTTTCTTGTTTTTACAGTTTATTTACTACCAGAATCCCCTAAATTGGAAATTTAAGGAGATCAATACGTGCAGCCCGAATACACTTCGCCTTTCTATGGGGGATAGTGAGTCTTAATGAGCTTTGCTAGTCGACATTCTTCTAAGTCATGAATCCCATATAGGCTGTACGTATTCGGGCTATTCCATACTCCTTACTATGTTCTAATACCGTTCACTAGAAAAACTCGCATTTGCTTATGCCGATAGAAATTATAATACTATCTACCTACTAGGCAAAAAAACACTTCCTACATATTTCTTCTATACTGCCCACCTACTTCATATAAGGCAGTAGTAATTTGACCAAGGGAGGCTACTTTTACAGTTTCCATTAGTTCCTCGAAGATGTTTCCACCTGATGCCGCTACTTGCTTTAATTTCTTAAGTGCTGTCTCTGCTTCGTGTTTATGTTTGTCTTGGAATTTCTTTAGCTCCTGGATTTGGTGCTCTTTTTCTTCCTTTGTCGCACGTGCAAGCTCCATGGAATCTATTTCTTCCTCTGATGGTGGATTAGGGTTTAGGTATGTGTTGACGCCAATAATTGGAAGCTCACCAGAGTGTTTCTTTCCTTCATAGTATAGTGATTCCTCTTGGATTTTCCCTCGTTGATATTGCCGCTCCATCGCCCCTAATACACCGCCGCGATCATTAATACGTTCAAATTCCTGTAGCACAGCCTCTTCCACCAAATCGGTTAGCTCATCAACAATAAATGACCCTTGTAGAGAGTTTTCATTTTTCGTTAAACCGAATTCACGGTTAATAATCATTTGAATTGCCATCGCTCGTCGAACTGATTCCTCTGTTGGTGTTGTAATCGCCTCATCATATGCATTCGTATGAAGTGAATTTGTATTATCTTGGATTGCGATTAATGCTTGCAGGGTTGTGCGAATATCATTAAAATCAATTTCTTGTGCATGTAAGGACCGGCCAGATGTTTGAATATGGTATTTTAATTTTTGACTGCGCTCATTAGCCCCGTACTTATCCCGCATCGTGACAGCCCAAATTCGTCGAGCAACCCGACCAATCACCGTATACTCTGGATCTAACCCATTAGAGAAGAAGAAGGATAGGTTCGGTGCAAACTGATTAATATCCATTCCACGGCTTAAATAGTATTCTACATACGTAAAGCCATTAGCTAATGTAAAGGCAAGCTGGGTAATTGGGTTTGCCCCTGCTTCTGCAATATGATAGCCAGAAATAGAAACGGAGTAATAATTGCGAACGTGATGATCAATAAAATACTCCTGGATATCTCCCATCATCCGAAGCGCAAACTCTGTTGAGAAAATACATGTATTTTGCCCTTGGTCTTCTTTTAAAATATCCGCTTGAACGGTACCTCGGACTACTGCTAAAGTATCCGCTTTTATTTTTTCATACTCTTCTGGGGCTACTTTTCTCCCCTTTTCTGTTTCAAACTTCTCCACCTGCTGATCTATCGCTGTATTAAAGAACATCGCTAAAATAATCGGAGCCGGACCATTGATCGTCATGGATACAGAGGTTAATGGATTGGTTAAGTCAAAGCCTTTGTATAGTTTCTTCATATCATCTAACGTACATATATTTACACCACTTTCTCCGATCTTTCCGTAAATATCTGGGCGATAGGCTGGGTCCTCTCCATATAAGGTTACCGAGTCAAAGGCAGTCGATAACCGTTTGGCATCATCATTTCTAGATAAGTAGTGGAAACGACGATTCGTACGCTCTGGTGTACCTTCTCCTGCAAATTGACGAGTAGGATCCTCTCCCTTTCGCTTAAATGGGAAGACACCAGCTGTAAAAGGAAATGCACCTGGAACATTTTCCTTTAATAGCCAGCGCAATCGTTCCCCCCAGTCCATATATTTCGGAAACGCAACTTTAGGAATTTTCAAGCCAGCTAGTGATTCAGTAGTAAGCTCCATTTGAATTTCCTTATCACGGATCTTAAAGGTATACGTGTCACCCGAATAGCTTTCCTTTGTTTTATCCCATGATTCCAGTAATTGCTTGGCGGCTGGAGAAAGTTTTGCCTCATATGTTTTATAAGAGGCCTCTAGTGAAGCGCTTACATTCTCTTCCTCGATTAACTCCATGGCACCATGTAATTGGTACAACTTGCTTGCTAACTCACTTTGCTCTTTGGCAAACTTTTGATAGTTACGAACATGGGTCGCAATTTCACGCAAATAATGGCGACGCTCATTAGTAATAATTAAATTTTGCTTTTCAGAAATCGTATGACGATCGAAATCGACCTGCTCATTCCAATCATATTTCTCATTCAATTTATCAATGAGCGCTGCAAAAAGTGCATTCGTACCACTATCATTAAACTGACTAGCGATAGTCCCAAAGACAGGGAAGGTCTCCTTATCCTGATGGAACAGCATATGACTACGCTCATATTGTTTACGCACTTGATTTAATGCATCCTCAGAGCCCTTTTGTTCAAATTTATTAATCACGATAAAGTCAGCGAAATCAATCATATCAATCTTCTCAAGCTGTGTCGGCGCCCCATATTCAGAGGTCATGACATACATGGATAAATCCGTTATTTCTGTAATTGCAGCATCTCCTTGACCAATACCACTCGTTTCTACCACAATAAAGTCATAGCCAGAAGCACGCACAACCTGTATGACATCTTCAATAGCTTTAGATAACTCACTACTAGAATCTCTCGTAGCTAACGAGCGCATATAGACACGATCTGTAAAAATAGCGTTCATGCGAATACGGTCCCCTAATAAGGCACCACCCGTCTTCCGCTTTGTTGGGTCAATGGAGATAATGGCAACTTTTCTATCTGGAATTTCATTCAGATAACGACGAATTACTTCATCTGTTAGGGAACTTTTTCCCGCACCACCAGTACCTGTAATACCAAGAACCGGGATATTTGAGTTTGATAATTCTTGTAAAGCATCCAGTACTTCCTTCTTTTCCGAATCCGAGATCTCTCCATTTTCTACAAAGGTGATAAGCCTCGCCATCGCTTGACGGTCACCCGCTTGTAGGCGTTCTAACTGGTTTTCAATATCAAATGGTGGCAAGAAATCGCATTCCTCAAGCATGAGATTAATCATCCCTTGTAGCCCGTGTTTACGACCATCTTCTGGGGAGAAAATTCGCGTTACCCCATATTGGTGTAATTCCTTAATTTCGCGTGGGATGATGACACCACCACCGCCACCAAAGACTTTAATATGACCAGCCCCCAGTTCCTTTAGAAGGTCGACCATATATTTAAAATATTCGACATGTCCGCCTTGATAAGAGGAAATCGCAATTCCTTGCACATCCTCTTGAATCGCTGCATGTACTACTTCCTCTACGGAACGATTATGACCGAGGTGAATAACCTCGGCTCCGCTCGCTTGTAATATTCTACGCATAATATTAATGGACGCATCATGCCCATCGAATAGGCTTGATGCCGTAACAAAGCGAACAGGATGCTTTGTTTTATATACGGTTACCTGTTCCATTCTCACCCCTCCAATTCAATTCGTCTCGATTTATTCCCATTGCAGAAAGTGTATACGAAAGCTGCTTATCGATATATTCCTCTAATGTAAAATCCTTTTGTATCATCCACCTGCGAAAACTCCACATATGACCGTGAATTAATATATTATTCGCCAACAATGCTGTATCTTGTTTAGGCAATGGATGAGGGATACACGTGATAATAGCTTTCTCCAACATAGCCGCCATTTCGCGTTCCTTGTCTAAAATAGCACTTCTCGTTTCTTTACTAAGTGATTTAACCTCTTGATATAAAACCAGAATTTCTTCCTGCATCTCATCCATCAATCGGAAAAAGGATGTAATCAGATTACAAAGTGTTTCCGTTGACGGTTTCTTCAAATCCACTACGGCTTCAAGCCGTTTTTCCACTTCCCCATGAATAGATTCACAGACAAGGTATAGTACATCTTCTTTCGTACGGATATATTCATAAAGGGTTCCAATACTAAATCCGGATTCTTTCGCAATTTCTCTTGTTGTCGTGCGATGAAATCCCTTTTCTTTAAATAACGTTAAGGCACCTTTAATCATTTGATTTCGCCTTTTCTTAATTAATCCTTCATCTTTTACAGAAGATAGAACCTTATTCTCCAACATGAGCTATCTCCCTTCTTTTTTCCACTTGTAGTACCAATCCATTGCTTGCTTATAAGGATCACTATTTACTAGCTTACGATTAAATTCAGGTTGAACTTGGACAAATTGGTATACATCGCGCCAAATTTCATCTCGAATCAGTTCCAGGACTTCTAGCTGGTGTCTTTCTTCTCTTCGCTTTTCCCCTTCTGTCGTGCGATATAAATAGTCATGATGTTCTTTCAGCTTTTCCCATAACGTATCAATCCCTTGATTTTCCGTGGTGATGGTCTTGACAATTGGTGTTTGATGTTCAGCGGATTTGGTAATATGGACTAACTCTCTTAATAACGCTCTCAGCTTACCAACTCCTGGTAAATCTGCCTTATTAATAATAAACAAATCGGCTATCTCCATAATACCGGCTTTAAATATTTGCAGGACATCACCACTATTGGGTGTTAGAACGAGAGCGGTCGTATCGACGATTTTCATAATATCAAGCTCGGATTGCCCAACTCCAACGGTTTCGACCATAATGACATCAAAGCCAAACGCATCACAAAGTCTTAAAGCATCCTTTGTTGCACGAGCAAGCCCACCAAGGCTTCCACGTGTTGCCATACTCCTGATAAAAACCCCATCATCAATAAAATGCTCATTCATCCGGACCCTGTCTCCTAGTAGTGCCCCTCCACTAAAGGGGCTAGTAGGATCCACAGCGATAACAGCGACGGTTTTTCCTTCTTGTCGGATATGAGAGATTAAACGATTTACTAGTGAGCTTTTTCCGGCACCAGGTGAACCAGTTAGTCCGATATACATCCCATTTTTCTTGATCTGATAAGCATCTTGCATAATTTGCAGCTTATCTTCATGATCATTTTCTACCAATGTAATGGCTCTTGCTAGAGCACGAATGTCCTGCTCCTGAATTCGTTCAACTAACTGGTGCATCCTCCTACCATCCTCTCTATTTCGTTACCATTCTACCAATAACAAGGCGTTGTATTTCCTGTGTTCCTTCATAGATTTGGGTAATTTTGGCATCACGCATAAAACGCTCTACTGGGTAGTCTTTTGTATAACCATATCCACCATATATTTGAACAGCTTCCACTGTTGTTCTCATTGCCACATCCCCGGCAAACAGCTTCGACATGGCTGATGCTTTACCATATGGTTTTCCTTCTGATTCCAACCAAGCAGCTTGATAGGTTAATAGTCGAGCCGCTTCAATTTCCGTTGCCATGTCCGCTAGCTTGAATGAAATCCCTTGATTGTGAGCAATCGGCTTACCAAACTGTTCCCGTTCCTTGGCATATCTCGTCGCAGCGTCTAGTGCCCCTTGAGCAATACCAACCGCTTGTGCAGCTATTCCATTACGCCCACCATCTAGCGTTGACATGGCAATTTTAAAGCCTTCTCCCTCTTCACCAAGAAGATTCTCCTTTGGCACACGGCAATTTTCAAATATTAATTCTGTAGTAGGTGAGGAACGAATTCCTAGCTTCTTTTCTTTTTTTCCAAAGGAGAAGCCTTCTGTACCTTTTTCTACAATAAAGGCACTGATTCCCTTATGGCGTGCATCAACATCTGTCTTAGCAAATACAACATAAATATCAGCTACACCACCATTGGTAATCCAGACTTTGCTTCCATTTAAAACATAATGATCGCCCTCTAACTTCGCAGTCGTTCTCATAGAGGCAACATCACTACCTGCACCAGGTTCTGATAATGCATAGGCCCCTAATGCTTCCCCTGTAGCTAGACGATAAAGGAAGTTAAGCTTCTGTTCTTCATTTCCATATTTATAAATCGGCCAGCTTGCCAGGGAAAGATGCGCGGATAATGTAACCCCAGTAGAAGCACATACACGAGATAATTCTTCTACCGCAATGACATAACTGACATAGTCTGCACCAATACCACCATACGCTTCCGGCCAAGGAATTCCGGTTAAACCAAGTTCCGCCATCTTATCAAAAATCTCCCGGTCAAACCGTTCTTCTTCATCACGCTCTGCTGCGGTTGGTTCGACTTCTTTCCTTGCAAAATCCTGTACCATTTTACGTAGCATTTCTTGTTCTTCAGTTAGTTGAAAATTCATCTTCCTTGCCCCCTATTTCAGTAGATTATTAGCGATTACCATATGCTGAATCTCGTTTGTTCCTTCGTATATTTGGGTGATTTTTGCATCTCGAAATAGCCGTTCAACTGGATATTCCTCGGTATAACCATATCCTCCAAAAATCTGTACCGCTTCTATTGCCACTTGCATCGCGGTATCTGAAGCAAACATTTTAGCCATCGAGGCCTCTTTGGCACATGGAATATCCTGCTCGATTAACGATGCAGCGCGATAGACTAATAGTTTACAAGCCTCCAATTTGGTTGCCATGTCTGCTAGCTTATATGAAATGCCTTGATTGTTGGCAATCGGTTTCCCAAACTGCTCTCGCTCCTTCGCATAATTTGCAGCATATTCAAATGCCGCCTCGCCAATTCCTAAGGCTTGTGCCGCGATGCCAACTCTCCCTTTGTTTAAGTTAGCCATGGCAATCTTGAAGCCGTCCCCTTCTCTTCCGAGTAACTGTGTCTTAGGAATACGACAGCCTTCAAACATTAATTGGACCGTATTCGATCCATGTAATCCCATTTTCTTTTCCTGTTTCCCAATAATAAAGCCTTCCGTGTCTTTTTCTACGATAAAGGCACTAATACCATTTGCACCTGGTGCCGTTCGAGCAAAAGTAATATAGATATCTGCTGCTCCGCCATTGGTAATAAATACTTTAGAGCCATTTAGAACATAATAATCCCCATCCAGTTTCGCAGTCGTTTTTAAATTTTTCGCATCTGACCCGGCATGTGGCTCTGTTAATGCAAATGCACCAAGATATTCACCCGTAGCAAGCTTTGGAACATATTTCTTCTTCTGTTCCTCTGTCCCGAAAAACAGTATCGGATTCGTTCCAACAGAAGTATGGACGGATAAAATAACACCTAATGCTGCACTTACTTTCGATAGCTCATGGATTGCAATAACATAGGAGGTATAGTCCATCCCAGAACCTTGATATTCCTCTGGGATAGGAATTCCCATAATACCTAATTCACCCATTTTTCTAATAAGCTCCATTGGAAACCGTTTTTCCTTTTCCATTCTTTCTATTTCTGGAAGCACTTCTTTCTGAGCAAAATCCTGAACCATTTTACGCATCATTTGCTGTTCTTCAGTAAAATGAAAACGCATGTGGCCCCCTCCTATCCTGTGAGGTGAAGTTAATGTCGTGCTACTCATAATGATAAAATCCTCTTCCCGATTTTTTACCGAGCCATCCTGCCTTAACATATTTCCTTAATAATGGGCATGGACGGTATTTACTGTCACCAAAGCCTTCGTGCAACACTTCCATAATATACAGACATGTATCTAATCCAATAAAGTCTGCCAATTGCAACGGACCCATCGGATGATTCATACCTAGCTTCATCACGGTATCGATATCCTCAACCGATGCCACGCCTTCATAAAGCGTGTAAATCGCCTCATTAATCATCGGCATCAGAATACGATTGGACACAAAGCCTGGAAAATCATTTACCTCTACTGGTGTCTTGTTTAAGCTATGCGTTATTTCCTCTATTGCTTGATATGTCTCATTACTCGTTTGTAATCCACGTATGATTTCTACAAGTTTCATAACAGGTACCGGATTCATAAAATGCATACCAATTACCTTCTCTGGTTTTTTGGTAACGCTTGCAATTTCTGTAATAGGAAGGGATGATGTATTCGAAGCAAGAATAGTATGTGCAGGCGTTAGGTCATCTAGCTGTTTGAACACACTTGTTTTCACGTCCATATTTTCAACAACTGCTTCAATAACTACATCACAATTTGAAGCATCTTCAAGGCTCGTTGAGGCTTTAAGTCTACGTAAGGTCTCCGCCATTTGATCATCTATCATACGACCCTTCTCAACCGCACGAGTTAATAGCTTTTCTATATTGTTCATTCCTTTATTTAACGCAGCTTCATTCATATCATTTAAATATACATCGAAACCAGATTGAGCAAAGACTTGAGCGATTCCCGACCCCATCTGTCCTGCTCCTATAACCATAATCGTTTTCATTACTGGCACCTCCTGAATTTTCTATTGAAGTCAGAAAAGTAGATTAATAGCATTTGAGAGCTTTTCTGGCTTGTTGGTTTTATTACTTTTATAAGGTTTTGACTAGTGTTGGACTACTTGCCGTGGGCTCTGGTTGGATATGTGTTAATTTCGCGCGGGATTTGGGCTGAATCGCGCGAGGGAGGGCTTTTTTCGCGCGAAATCTGGTCTAAATCGCGCGAGGAGTTGCCTTTTTCGCGCGGGATCTTCGTTGTGGCGCGAAATACTTACTCTCTCGCGCGATATCTAGACTGGGTCGCGCGATTTTCTTCTCCTCCCGCGCGATTTCCATACCTAGTCGCGCGAGTTTCTCACTTTCTCGCGCGAAATCTGGATTGAGCGCGATATTCTTCTTCTCTTGCGTGATAATTAAACCAGGGGCGTGCTCGTTTTCTTTTTTCGCGCGGGACCTGGCCTGAATCGCGCGAGGTTTAGACTTTTTCGCGCGAGATTTCAGTTGTCGCGCGAAATTCTTACTCTCTCGCGCGATATTTAGTCTGGGTCGCGCGAATTTTTCCCCCTCTCGCGCGATATCCATACCAGGTCGCGCGAGTTTCTCCTCCTCCCGCGCGATTTCCCCACTCTCTCGCGCGAAATCTGGATTGGGTGCGAAATGCTTTCTTTCTCGCGTGATTCCCTAGCCATGACGTGCTCGCAACCAAGCTAATAAGCGATAAAACTTACATCTAGCCCCTATTATTCTGCCGCAACCTCTATTAATATGGCGTCTCCTTGGCCACCTCCACTACAGATAGCTGCAATACCTAATCCTCCTCCACGGCGTTTTAGTTCATGGATTAAGGTTAGAATGATGCGGGAGCCGCTTGCACCGATTGGATGGCCTAGTGCAACTGCCCCACCATTGACATTTACTTTTTCAGGGTCTAGATCGGCGATTACACTACTTGCTAAGGATACTGCTGAAAATGCTTCATTAATTTCATAAAGGGCAATATCATCCTTGGTGTAACCTGTTTTTTCTAGTAAATGATTAATGACAATTCCTGGAGTTTTTGGGAAATCCTTTGCTTCTACGGCTACTTCGGCATGACCTAAAATGGTAGCTAATGGCTTCTTACCAAGCTCCGAAGCCTTTTCATCAGACATAATGACGAATGCTGCTGCTCCATCATTAATTCCAGGTGCATTCCCTGCTGTAATTGTCCCGTCTTTATCAAATGCTGGTCTTAATTTTGCTAAAGCTTCTACACTAGTATCTTTTCTAGGTGCTTCATCTTTTTCTACTAGTACTGGATCGCCTTTTCGTTGTGGGATTTCAACTGCGACGATCTCCTCGTCAAATTTGCCGTCTTCGATTGCTTTTACTGCACGCATATGGCTACGGTATGCCCATTCATCTTGTGCTTCACGTGTAAGGTTAAATTCATCGGCGGTTGAGTTTCCGTAAGTTCCCATGTGTACTCCAGTGAAGGAACAGGTTAGGCCGTCGTGAACCATCATGTCGACTACACGTTTATCTCCCATACGGTTGCCCCAGCGTGCATCTGGTAGTATATACGGGGCATTACTCATGCTTTCCATACCACCTGCTACGACAATGTCTTCTTCCCCAAGGCGGATGAGCATATCGGCCAGTGTGACACTGCGCAAGCCTGATGCACATACTTTGTTAATCGTTTCCGTCTTTACCTCCCACGGTAATCCAGCCGCACGTGCTGCTTGACGTGAAGGAAGCTGTCCTTGCCCACCTTGTAGCACATTCCCCATAATCACTTCGCCTACTGCTGAGCTATCTACTCCTGCTCGTTCCAATGCTGCTTCAATTGCTTTTCCACCTAACTCGGATGCTGTTAATGATTTTAATGCCCCTCCGAACTTACCAAATGGTGTTCTAGCTCCAGAAACTATTACAGATTTCTTCATTATCTTCATTTCCTCCTCTTAAACTTATATCTAGTAATACTTTAAATCTCTACGATTGAACGCTCGCTCAAGTTTGATTCTGATAAAGAGGGGCAAAACGCCCCCCTCTTTTACCTTACGCTGTCTTTATTTCTTCTTCAACTAAAACAGATAATGCGAGAATTTCCGCTACATCCATTGTGCTAATATCTTCTTCCACTTCTTTTGCCTTTGTTCCGTCACTTAGCATCGTTAAGCAATACGGACAAGCACTAGAGATAACTGTTGGTTCAACAGCCAAAGCCTGCTCGGTTCTTGCAACATTAATTCGGTTACCAGTTGTTTCCTCTGTCCACATTAGGCCACCACCAGCACCACAGCACATACCGTTTTCACGACTACGATCCATTTCTACAAGCTCCAAACCTGGAATAGCAAGTAAAATTTCTCTTGGTGGATCATAGACACCGTTATACCTTCCTAGATAACAAGAATCATGGTAGGTTAATCGTTCGTTTATCGGTTTAGTAGGCTTTAACTTCCCTTCCATGACTAAATCATATAGTAATTGGGTATGGTGATATACCTCCCCTTCAAAGCCAAAGTCTGGATATTCATTTTTAAAAATATTATAGGCGTGTGGATCAATCGTTACGATTTTTTTCACTTCATTTTTCTCAAATTCTTTAATATTCTTCTCTGCGATTTCTTGGAATAAGAATTCGTTACCAATCCGTCTTGCCGTATCCCCAGAATTCGCCTCTTTATTACCTAGAATCGCAAAGCTAATCCCTGCTTGGTTCATTAATTTGGCAAATGCAATAGCAATTTTCTGGCTACGTGCATCGAATGAGCCCATAGAGCTTACCCAGAATAAGTATTCAAACTCTTTTCCTTCTTTTTTCAATTCTTTTATAGTTGGAATGTATGCGGACTCATCCATTTCACGCCATTTAATACGGTCCTTTTTCGATAGTCCCCATGGGTTTCCTTGACGCTCGATATTCATTACCGCACGTTGCACTTCTGCATCCATTTTTCCTTCTGTCATCACAAGATAACGTCGTAAATCAATTATTTTGTCGACATGTTCATTCATTACTGGACATGCCTCTTCACAGTTACGACAAGTTGTACATGCATTGAGTTCTTCTTCTGTAATGACATCTCCGATTAAGCTCATACTTTCAAATGTTGCAGCTGCTTCATTGTTAGCACGTTTCGCTAATTGGTTACCTTGTGTACTAGAAAAGGCATATGCTGGTACCCAAGGTGATTTGCCTGTTACTGCTGCTCCTTTTTCCGTTAAGTGATCACGGATTTTAACCATTAAGTCCATTGGAGAAAGCATTTTCCCAGTACCAGAAGCAGGACAAACATCTGTACAGCGGCCACATTCGACACAAGCATAGAAATCAATCATCTGTACTTGCTCAAAATCTTCAACCTTCCCTACTCCAAAGGATACTTCTTCTTCACTTTCTTCATCAATCTCAAAGTCTAGCTTTTTCAATTTTCCAGGTACATGTTTACTAAAAAACACATTAATCGGTGCCGCTATTAAATGTGCATGCTTAGACTGCGGTACATATACTAGGAACGTTAATAAAGTCAAATTATGAATCCACCATGCTATAAAGAACATAACCATGGCTGCTTGAGGAGATAAGAAGCCAAAGATGGTGGCAAATAAACTTGCAACAGGCTCGGTCCATGTAGCTGATTCCCCGTGCCAAATTAATGCCATTCCATTTCCAAATAATACCGATAGCATTAATGTCCCGATAAAAATTAATACTAATCCAGCCTTCAGCCCACGCTTTAGTCGAACTAGCTTCTCAATATAACGACGATAAAATGCCCAAATTACAGCCACTAAAATCGTTAATGTTACGATTTCCTGGAAGAAGGTAAATCCGGGATATAAAAATCCAAATGGGAGATGATTACCTGGTGATATCCCTTTTACAATAAAGTCGATAGCTCCAAATTGCACTAGAATAAAACCGTAAAACATCATGACGTGAATAGCACCGGACTTTTTATCTTTTAATAGCTTCGATTGACCAAATACTATCGTGATAATCCGACTTATTCGCTCCTTCATGTCCCCATCGAATTCTGACTTTTTACCTAATCTAATGTAGGCTACTCGAGTTGCTATTACTCTACCAAATAAGTAAAATGCATACAGTGTGATAGCTGAAAATAATAGCGTATTAATGAACAAAAATGTCTCCATCAGCTGCTCCTCCTGACTGTTTCTAGGTCTTCTTTTAAAATAGAAATTAAACATCAAAGATTGCTTCATCCGGACGCATCATACCATAACAGACTTCCGCCAACTCACGATTAGATTAGCTAACACCGGCTCCCCTCACCCATCGTGTTTTCTTTATCTTCTGCTAGTCGGCTCAGCCCTTAGTTTTCATAACAAACGTCCTATTGCTTAAATTTACTAATACATGGTACGATGAAACAGAATGATAGCGATTCCATTTTTCCGAAAATAAAAAAGAGTGCTTCTTCTACCACTATAAATTATGAATGACTATTCAGTCAACCTATTTTTATCGAAATGAACTTTGTTTACCACTAGACTAGAAATTCTTGGAAAACGTTATTGAAGAAGAACATATTTAAGCCTATTAAGAATTAAAAAGAATCCATTCTCGTGAAGAAACTGGAACTCACTTCCATTTATCGGAAAATTAAGATAATAATAGAACAAATTTCAGGAGGTTATCCATGGAAATTGTGTATAGCATTTTAGTTATCGTATCTTCTGTAGGTGTATTGTGTTTTATGGGGAAATCCGGTTTTGGCTGGGGAAAGTAGCTTTGCATGAGGATGATTGGATTAACGGGGTTAAATCTGAATCGCAAGCCTTTTTCAAAAAACATTCGTTATTTCTAGAAACAAAGAAATATCCTCGCCCTAACATAGAAAAAACCTGGAAATTCCCCAGGTTTTAACCTCTTCTATTTAAAAGTCATTTACATCTTCTCAGGTGCGGTTACTCCAATTAAGTTTAGCCCATTTGCAATGGTAGTACGGACTGCTTTCATTAACGCAAGTCTTGCATTGGTTAACTCGATATTTTCGGTATCTAATACTTTCTCTGCATTATAAAAGCTGTGCAGCAAGGATGCTAATTCAAATACATATTGCGTAATTTTCTGTGGTGTATGCTTTTCAGCAGCATCCACAATAACTTGAGGGAATTCTCCCATCTTCTTCAACAAATCAAGCTCTTTCTCAGAGGTTAATAAAGAAGAATCGAATGATTGCTTAACCTCTATCCCTTTTGCTTCTGCTTGCTTTAGCATCGTGCAAATACGAGCATGTGCGTACTGTACATAGTATACCGGGTTATCATTGGATTGGGAACGAGCAAGCTCCACATCGAAATCAAGCTGAGAATCGTTTGAACGTGCCACAAAGAAATAACGTACCGCGTCCACTCCAACCTCATCCATTAATTCTCTAAGTGAAACAGCATTTCCTGTACGCTTACTCATACGTAGCTTTTCTCCACCATCAAAAAGATTTACCATTTGAATGATTTTTACATCTAAGCGTTCTGGATCATAGCCTAATGCTTCAATTGCCGCCTTCATTCTAGGGATATAGCCATGGTGATCAGCACCCCAAACATTGATTAGCTTGTCAAAGCCACGGTTTAACTTATTTTGATGATATGCAATGTCTGGTGTTAAGTACGTAAATGCTCCGTCATTTTTCACTAATACACGGTCTTTGTCATCACCGAAATCAGTCGAACGGAACCAAGTAGCACCGTCTTGTTCATAGATATAGCCACTATCCTTCAATTTCGCTAATACATCGGTAATCTCGTCATTTTTGTATAGACTTCTTTCTGAGAACCAATTATCAAACTCAACTCCGAAGTCCGCTAAATCTGTTTTTATTTTCCCAAGTGTATGCTCTAAACCAAACTCTTTAAAGAATGCTAAGCGCTCTTCCTCCGATTTATTCGCCCATTCTTCTCCGTGCTCCTCAGCCAATTGCTTCCCTATTGCTACAATGTCCTGACCATGGTACCCGTCCTCAGGCATTGCGACATCCTTACCTAATGCTTGTAAATAACGTGCATTGACAGATAGAGCTAGATTATCAATTTGGTTACCTGCATCATTAATATAATATTCTCGTTCTACTTCATATCCTGCTGCACTAAGGACATTACATAATACATCTCCAAAGGCTGCCCCACGAGCATGGCCTAGGTGAAGATTTCCTGTCGGATTTACCGAAACAAATTCCACTTGAACTTTTGTCCCTTTTCCATGCTCTGTTTTTCCATAGGCTTCTCCAGCCTCTAAAATGGTTGGAATTAAATCGGTTAAGAAATCATTTTTCATGAAGAAGTTAATAAATCCAGGTCCTGCAATATCGACCTTTTCTACTGATGCTTTTGAAGCGTCTAAATTAGCTACGATAGCTTCAGCAATTTGCCTAGGTGCTTTTTTGGCAACACGTGCCAGTTGCATGGCAATATTCGTAGCGAAGTCACCATGGGATTTATCTTTTGGTTTTTCTAATACGACATCTGGGATTTCCGTTTCTTGTGCTAATTCTGCTTTTAATACGGCAGCACGTATTTGTTCTTTTAAATTTGTTTCCGTTTGTGCTAAGACGTTCATTCTTCTTCCTCCTTGTTAAACGTGAGTGTAAGCGTATGATTACGTTCATCTTGTCCGTTCAGTTTTACGGTATATTCCACTTTTAAATGACCTGCTTGCTCGCCACTTAGTGCTTGGTAATCAATTGATTTTGTAAAAGTTTCCATGTGAATGTGACCATGTGGGTGGTTATACACATTCTCCGTCACTTTCTCCGAGCGAAACTGCTGATTCATTGAAACGAGTCCAGACCGTTTAATATTCACTTTTCCTGGTTGAATGGTAATCATACTCTTTATCGCGTGATCCCCTTCCACCTTTTCCTCAAAAGCTAATACGTCCATATTATTCTTCTGATAAAAGTTACCAATCTGCTTCACGGTGCTTGTTTCTTTCAGACCATTATCCTCAATTACCGTATGTAAATGAATGGTTACTTGGTTTTTCATTTTGTCGCTCCTATTATTTGCTCATATTTTACTATTATAGCGACAATCTAAGTCGTATTTCAATATATATAATCAGAAGTTTATTTCCTAGTCTGTTTTCCCATAATGATAATAATTGACAATATACGACAAAACAAATGGAGATTAGGATATGAAGAAAACCATTCTAGCCAAAAAACTCAGACGTATTGTATTGAAAATGACTATCGGAATCACGTTATTCTTTGTCTCAGGAATTCTACTTCTATATCTTATCGCCTTTTTACTAGGTCCGCCTAGTCTGTTAAATGATCAAAGGACAATTTACTATAGTGCTAATGGTGAAATGATTGGTGAAGAGCATGGTGTAGAGAACCGTTCTTGGGTCGATTTGGAAAATATATCCCCCAATTTGATTGATGCGACATTAATGATTGAGGACCAGCGCTTCTATAAACATAACGGCTTTGATATAAAGCGTATCCTAGGAGCAATATTAAAGGATATCAAAACCATGTCTTTAAAAGAGGGGGCGAGTACACTAACCCAGCAATATGCACGCAATCTTTATCTTTCACATGAAAAAACATGGACAAGAAAGCTGAAAGAGGCATTTTATACATTAAGACTAGAAATGTTTTACTCGAAGGAAGAAATTTTGGAAGGATATTTGAATACGGTTTACTATGGTCATGGTGCCTATGGAATTGAAGCAGCAAGTCATTACTTTTTCAATAAAGAAGCTAGTGATTTGACGATCGCGGAGGCTGCTATGCTTGCCGGAATTCCTAAAGGACCGACATACTATTCGCCTCAAAATGATTTAGAAAGAGCAACAAACAGGCAGCAGCAAATACTAGCCATTATGCAGCAAAAAGATATAATCTCAGAAGAAGAATATTTTTCAGCCAAAAGTGAGCAGCTCGTATTTACGGACCCATCCGAAAGAAAACAGCTTAGCATTGGTCCCTATTTTCAAGACACCGTGCTAACAGAGGCTACGGAACTTCTAGATATTGACCAAGAATCCGTTCGGTCTGGCGGGTATCAAATTTACACAACATTAGATATTAATCTACAGAAGCAATTGGAAGAAAGTATTGTCCAAACGATTCAGGATTCAAGCAAAATAGAGGTCGGTGGGGTAGTAGTGGATCCCCATAACGGGGCGATTCGTGCATTGGTTGGTGGCCGTAGCTATGAAAAAAGCCCATTTAACCGTGCGATACAAGCCAAGCGGATGCCAGGTTCTACATTTAAGCCGTTCTTATATTATGCAGCCTTAGAACATGGTTATACGGCAACGACAATGCTAATGAGTAAACCGACTACTTTTGAAATTGATGATGGACAAGTTTATCAACCAAGCAATTTTAACGGATATTATGCGAATGAACCAATTACGTTAGCCCAAGCTCTTGCCTTGTCCGATAATATTTACGCTGTAAAGACAAATATGTATTTAGGAGTAGAAACGCTTATTGACACAGCTAGGAAATTTAGAATTACTAGTAAGTTACCATCTGTGCCTTCCTTAGCACTCGGTACCGCAACTGTTTCAGTCGAGGAAATGGTTTCTGGTTATGCCATGCTTGCTAACGGTGGCTACTCGATTGACGGCCATACTATTGAAAAGATTGTTGACCGGGAAGGAAGAACTGTCTATAAACGCGATGAAAGCAGGAAAAAGCCAGTGTTAGATCCACAAAAAGCCTTTATCTTAACACAGCTAATGACTGGCACTTTCGATGAGTCGCTTAATGGCTATATGTCCGTTACTGGTTCTTCTATAGTGGATAATCTAACCCGTACCTACGCTGGCAAAACTGGTTCTACCGATTCAGACAGTTGGATGATTGGGTTCAGCCCATCCCTTGTAGCTGGCATTTGGACTGGCTATGATGATAACCGAAGCATAACCTCCGTACCAGAACGCTCCTATTCCAAGGAAATATGGAGCACCTTTATGGAGCAAGCTCATCAAGATATCCCAGAGGAGCACTTCGAAGCCCCAGATGGACTAGTTGCCGTACCAGTTGACCCAACTACTGGATTGCGTGCAACACCACATTGCCCAACAAGTACCGTCATGTTCTTTGAAAAAGGTACCGAACCAGAGTTTTATTGTAAGGAACATTTTTATGGGGATGAAATAGAGCAAGATGATAAAGAGAAAGGACTATTCCGACGTTGGTTTGAAGTGTTTTTTGATTGAGGTTAGGGGTTGGGTCTCTTTGGGGCATGTGCTGGTGTGGTTGGCGCATCTCCCTCCCATCCAACACAAAAAAGAAGCCGACATCCCGCAAGTGTCCAGTTTGCAGGTGTCGGCTTCTTTTTTGTCCTAGTAATACATGAGTAAGCCCATGTATTAATTAGTTTACAAATTTCTGAAGCAAAGTACAAGATTTTATTAAAAGATTCATTTTTCAGACACAAATTGTTCACTTTTTTAATATTTTTTTCCAGTAAAGATAAGAAAAGCCTAGACGGCATGGTTTGAGTCGTAGGAAATAAAAGACATAAGGCGACTAGAGGAAGCTGGTGGTTCCTTAACTTACGGAGGGCTAGTCCCTAGATACCCGGAGCTAGTACACTTTACGTTTATACTTCCATTAAAAAAAGGACTAATAACAATTCCGTTACTAGTCCCTCTTCTTACTATTCTAATGCTTGCTTTAATTCATCGGTAGAGTTTTCCCAGAATTCTGGTTTAAACTCTTTTAAGAAGTCACGTAATAAATGTCTAGACTGTTCATCCATATGGTCGACGATGACATGGCCTTTAAGTGATTTTTCCATATGCTTCACATGCTCTGGCATGGATTTGTATGCTATTTTGTTTGGGCGATCAACTAGAATTTCGCATCCTGCCACTCCTGCATAGTAAGGGCCGTTTTCATTACGGTCGACGTTTACCCATACTATCCAATATAATTTTCCATCGGGTACTTTGGTGCGATCTGGTTGGAATTTCACCCGGCGTTCTACATCACTTCGAGCGTGCATGGCACCCATATCAACATAGGCTTTGTTTTCATTCGGGTCAACAATCACGGATGACATGTTTTCTAAACTAATTGCTCCTACCCCATAGCCCCCATGCCCGTCATTGGAATCATCTTTAATAATCGTAAATCGGTTTTTATTATCTCCGCTCATTCGTAAACCTCCTATACAAACTGTTTATCCACTATTGTAGCACAGCTTGCTTATTTATTTCACGACTATCGTTACTGTAGCTTCCGATTTAACTCGTCAATTAACTTCCAGGCATCCGCCATTTCTTCGTCACTATATTTTTGTTTTGGTTTTACCGCATGTACTTTAAGTTCCACTTCATCCTTTGGTAAATCTTTAAAATATAGCATTGTAGACACTAGTTCTAGAAAACGAGAGGTTTTGCCTTTTAGTAGCTCAATGCTTTCAGAACAATTTGGCATGTCCACACTGTATTGGCTTAAAAACGCAACACCATCATCCGTTAACGTATAGTGATATTGAAAATAATTGCTTTTCACTTCTTTTTCTTCATTGATAAAACCTAAATTACATAACTCCTCCATTCGTAATGAGAGCTCTTCCGAATAAGGACCGTAAAAGTGAAATTGGAATTTTTCCTCAAAAGGAATACCAAATGATTGTAGAATATAGACCATTTTTTGCAGTTTTTTTCTACCGGTCACTTGCTTTGCCTCAGAAAAAAACTGCATTAGCTTTGCATGATTATCTAGCATTTATTCCATCTCCTTGCTATATAGAATTCCTGTGATTTCTTGTACGATTTTTTCATCTTTGATTGCATATAAAAAGTCTTTAGGGAAATATAATTTATGATCCGTTCTTTTTTTACCTGAGATGGATTCTACGATATCTGACTGTCTTGAAAGCTCCTTAAATGATCCATTTGGCATCAACAGGTGAATCGGAAGTCTCTCTTCTTCTTCACCTGGACGATAAAAGTCATATGGTAAATCCGATGAAGAATCCATGACAAGATAGTAATCTGGATTAATCCCTGCTTCTTTAAAAAGCTCGATTAAACGTAATAAATCAGCAACCTGTTTATTAGGATTAAATTCTACGTACTTAAATAAGCGTCTATTCATGAATCGCTCGCATAGATCGCTTAGTATTTCATCTTCTTCCTGTTGCCATAGCTGGAAGTAATAATGAACAATAGACTCATCTAGCTTTAAATATTCATCCAATGAAACATCCCCTGCGAAAAAGGACAGGAAATGGGTCGGTTGTAGGGTAAAATTATAATCTGATTCATATAAATGCTTTGCACGATGTAATATCTTAGTTAAAATGACCTCTGCACTTCTTGTTACAGGGTGGAAGTACACTTGCCAGTACATTTGATAACGACTCATAATATAATCTTCCACAGCATGCATCCCAGAAGATTTAATCACGACTTGGTCTTCCATCGGGCGCATGACACGCAAAATACGCTCCATGTCAAAATGGCCGTAGCTTACCCCAGTAAAATAGGCATCACGCTGCAGGTAATCCATTCTATCGGCATCAATTTGGCTAGATATTAAGCTAACAACTAATTTATTCGTATGTGTTTTACCTATTACATCCGCTACCTCCTGAGCAAAACCAGGACTAACACGTTCTAGCACTCTATTCACACCTGTATCTCCGAGAATGATAGCCTGTGTAAAGTATTCATGGTCCAGCTTAAACACCTTTTCAAAGGAGTGAGAAAATGGACCATGTCCTAAATCATGTAATAATGCCGCAGCCATACATAATAGACGCTGATCATTATTCCAATGTGGTCGGTCCTGAAAATTTTCTATAATACGCCGGACAATTTCATAAACACCTAATGAATGATTAAAGCGGCTATGTTCTGCCCCATGAAACGTAATATTGGTTGTTCCTAATTGTTTTATTCTACGAAGGCGTTGGAATTCAGGTGTTGCAATTAAATCCCAGATCACTCGATCACGAACATGGACATATCGATGTACTGGATCTTTAAACACCTTTTCTTCATGCAGTTTTTCATCTTTGTAGGCCACAGTGTTTCAACTCGTTTCTATTCGACGATTTTGTTATCATTATATAATAGATACTCAGGCGAAAAAAGACATTTTTCTGAAATGGTAAAGGAGAACAACATGAAAAATTGGCAAGAAATCATACATCATACGACATTCCGCTACATTGATCATACGAAAGAAAAATATTTTCATAACGTGTCGAATACCGCATTAACGTCCTTTGCAATTGATGATGCCCTTGCGACCTCTGTAAGCTTGGCAAAGTCACCTCCCAGCATGAGACTATGGGTCCACCCCAAAACGATTGTACTTGGAATTCCAGATGCACGTTTACCTTATGTAGATGAAGGGGTAAAGCTATTAAGAAGTCATGGCTATCAAGTTATCGTACGAAATTCTGGGGGGCTAGCTGTTGCACTCGATGAAGGCGTTCTAAATTTATCCCTTGTACTGCCAGGGGTAAAACATCTGTCGATTCATGAATGTTACGAAGCCATGGTTAGCTTTATTCAATACATGCTCCGTGATATCACAAATGAAATTGAGGCCTATGAAATTGTCGAATCCTATTGTCCTGGTGACTATGATTTAAGTATTAATGGGAAAAAATTTGCCGGAATTTCGCAACGCAGAGTCCGTGATGGTGCCGCTATCCAGATTTATTTAGATATTGAGGGAAATAGCCATGAGCGTGCAACTCTGATTCGACAATTTTATGATATTAGCTTAAAAGGGGAAGAAACGAAATTTACCTATCCAACTGTTAATCCAAACGTTATGGAATCTTTGTCGAACCTTACCGGACAACACTTGACAGTTCCCGACATGATTGGACGCGTTTTAGCCACTTTGCAAGAATTAGGAGAAGTCGTCGAAATACCATTTTCCGAAGATGAGCTGGATGAATTTTCCAACCGATATAAACAGATGGTAAAGCGGAATGAGAAAATAGTAAAAATGCAAGAGGAAGCTTAATGGAGTTGAATTAAGCTTCCTTTTTCCATTGTATAGACATGACCACCATCAAATGCCTGCAGATTTCCATTTTTAAAATATATTCCCGTTTGCTCATCAATACCATAGTTGTGGGCTGAATGTATATCCCTTGTCAACTGTGTGAGATGCTCCTGCTCATTCCACTGTGTGAAGTGCACCGCAATTAATGTGTCTTTAATTAATCCTAGTCCCGTTCGTTTCTGATAGTGATCCCAGCCACCATCCCGTGCGGAAATCACACATAATTCCGGACTAATTAATGCACCTGCAGAAAATCCCGCAACAGGAATCCCCTTCTCATAAGCATTTCGTACGGCATCTGCTATTTCCGTATCTACAATACAATCCGCGTATTTAGCCGTATCTCCGCCACAAATAATGATTCCATTACTACCTTTGATGATGCTAATCGCCTCTTCCACTGGTGTAGATGGTAAAGGTACATTGGAATATTCCGCTTGACTGAAATTGGATAATCGATCCGTATAGCGGTGAATGATAGGTTCCCCACCATCTATAAAAAGGATTGCTATTGGCCCAGGTGAAGTCAATTCCATAAATTCCTTGGCAAAAATAGCAGTAAAAGGTGAACCACCACCGAAAAGAAATAAATGCTTATCCATTCCCCCTCAGCCCCTGTCTTAATATTTTGAACCATTATAACATAAGAAAAAGCCTGCAATAGATTTTTTCTATAACAGGCTTTTCTCTTATTACAATGCTTGAGCAGCGGTGATTAATGCAAGATTATAAACATCCTCCGCACTACATCCACGTGACAAGTCATTTACAGGCTTATTTAACCCTTGTAGGATTGGACCAACTGCTTCAAATCCACCTAAGCGTTGCGCAATTTTATAGCCAATATTTCCAGCTTCTAAACTTGGGAAAACAAATACGTTCGCATCCCCTTGAATAACTGCATCTGGTGCCTTTTTCGCTGCAACACTTGGAACAAATGCTGCATCAAATTGGAATTCGCCATCAATTACAAGAGAAGGATCTTTTTCCTTAGCAATCTGTAATGCTTCCACCACTTTTTCCGTTTCTGGTGACTTCGCAGAGCCTTTTGTAGAAAAGCTTAGCATTGCTACTTTAGGATCCACCCCGAATAATTTAGCTGTTACTGCAGACTCCACAGCGATTTCTGCTAGATCATTACTATCTGGTGTGATATTGATAGCACAATCAGCAAACACATATTTTTCATCACCACGAACCATGATAAATACACCTGACGTTTTCTTCACGCCTTCTTTTGTTTTAATGATTTGTAGTGCTGGTCGTACCGTGTCTGCTGTTGAATGGGCCGCACCACTTACAAGACCATCTGCTTCATTCATGTACACTAACATCGTACCAAAGTAATTTTCATCCACTAACATTTTTCGAGCATCTTCTTCTGTTGCCTTCCCTTTTCGACGTTCGACAAAAGCCTGTACCATATCGTCAAATTTTTCATAGCTGCTTGGGTCAAGGACAGTTGTTGCACTTAAATCGACATTTAATTCAGAAGCCTTTTGTTGTACTGCATCCTTGTCACCAATAACGATAGGGTTCAGTACTCCCTCTGTTCCTAGCTTACTAGCAGCGGTAAGAACACGCTCATCTAATCCTTCTGGAAAAACGATTGATTTATTTTTGCCGTTAATCTGTGATTTTACCTCATCAAATAAGTTACTCATTATCTTACCTCCAATTGTTGTATGTACTTAATATGTATCAACATGATGTAAAAGTTGCACATATCGTGTTGTTTAAACCAATTATCATCATAGTATAAAATGCCCTAGAATGAAATGAAATGACTCAGCAAGAAATCGACAATCTGGTGACAACCCTACTAAAAAACCGGTTAACCATTGATATATCAATGTTCCTCCATCATTTAATAGGAAGCCCTCTTTCATGATTATGCCATTCATTTGTGATATAGTAAACATATGAAATAGATATTACTACGAAGGAGAGATATATATGGTAGAAGCTGTCGAAACAATGGATGGATGGTATAGCCTACATGATTTCCGCACAATAGATTGGACTTACTGGAAAACTGCAACTCCAGAAGAAAAGAAAGAAGCTATTGCTAGCTTTGAAGCACTCATTACGAAATGGGATGCTGTCGAGGAAGCAAAAAACGGGTCTCATGCCATGTATAAAATTGTCGGTCAAAAAGCAGACCTTATGTTTATGTTCCTCCGCCCAACCATGGAAGAATTAAATGAGCTAGAAACAGAATTAAACAAAACTAAATTTGCTGAGTTCCTAACTCCTGCTCATTCGTACGTTTCTGTAGTTGAGCTTTCTAAATATCGCCCTGCTAAGGATGGAATCGATCCTGAAACATTACCTGAAACACAAGCTCGCTTAAAACCTATCTTACCAAAATGGGAGCATGTTTGTTTTTACCCAATGGATAGACGTCGTGTAGGAGATGAAAACTGGTACACCTTAGAAAAAGATGTTCGTGGTAAATTACTTTATGAGCACAGTAAAACAGGTCGTAAATATGCTGGTAAAGTAAAACAGATCATTACTGGTTCTATCGGTCTAGATGATTGGGAATGGGGCGTAACTTTATTCGCTCACGAGCCACTACAATTCAAAAAAATTGTATACGAAATGCGTTTTGATGAAGTTAGCTCACGCTATGGTGAATTCGGTGAATTCTTTGTCGGAAACTTATTGAAAAAAGAAGAAATCGCTAAATTCTTGGAAGTATAAAACGAATAAACAAGACTTTCTGTTTCGACAGGAAGTCTTTTTCTATGCGGTTTTTGCAAGTTTTGATGAAAATACAAAGATTTTGTCAAAATCAGGACTGTGTCTAATATGTAGGATAATGTAGTAGAGGGATTCCCTACCCTGGCTTCAAAGATTTACCTCTTATGCGAATTGCTAATCGTAGTAGCTACCTAACAGGAAAATTATACTAGCTGAAAATTATATCAACCACAAGAGAAACATACCCATTTATCTCATCGCCAAACTTTTACTCTCTCCCCTACCTCGATCCCACTATAAATTTTCTAAAAAATATCTAGGCATATCACTTCCCACCCATACATACATATAATCATAGTAGACCTTGGATAGAAATGAGGTGTACTAATGGCGGTAATATCACATAACGAGAGCGATATTGATCTATTGGCACGTCTAATACGTGCTGAAGCAGAAGGTGATGGCAAACAAGGAATGTTAATGGTTGGAAATGTAGGGGTAAACCGTGTTCGAGCTGACTGTCTTGATTTTGTAGATATAAGAAGTATTCATGATATGGTATATCAACAGCCTGGTGGCTTTGAAGCCACTATTAAGGGATATTTTTATCAGCGGGCGCGAGAGTCTGAAAAGCGATTAGCTCGCCGGACGATTCAAGGGGAAAGGTTCCATCCTGCGAGTAATGCTTTATGGTTTTTTAGACCTGATGGAGCTTGTCCAGCTCAATGGTATAACCAATGGAACAGTGGAAGGTTTAAAGCACATTGCTTCTTCGCCCCATCCGCCGAAGATTGTCCAACTGTATTTTAAATAATTTTTAGGAGGTTTTATAGAATGTCTGAACATAACAACCAAGGAAAGTCTCAACAAAATGCTAACTATAGCCAACAACCTTATTACTATTTCCCACCAACTTCTCCAGCATTTTATCCAGCATTTCCATATCGCCAATTTGGATTCCCACAGCAACAGCCCGGTCAACAGCAACAGCAACAACAATCACCATTTATTGATGTTCCAGGAATGCTACCAGCGGAGCAATCTTACATCGAGAACATCTTACGTCTAAATCGCGGCAAAGTTGCGACCGTTTATATGACGTTTGAAAACAATCCAGAGTGGAACGCCAAAATCTTTAGAGGGGTGATTGAGGCCGCTGGTCGAGATCATATCATACTTAGTGATCCACAAACCGGGAAGCGCTACTTATTACTGATGGTGTATTTGGATTATATTACATTCGATGAAGAACTAAATTATGAATACCCTTATGGAACTAACCCAAATCTAGCTACCTTCCCACCAAGATAAACAACGATTTGCATACAACTAGTTAGCTCCGGAAATGTACTTTTCTTTCATTTATTTCCGGAGCTAATAAAGTATCATGTTATTCGTTTATCTCAGATAGAAAACTAATTAAAAGTACTATAAAAGTGGCTGGGACATAAGAATTTATCTTAAAGGAAAAACCGAATGATGAGCAAAGACCCCGCTCCGGAAATATACTTCGCTTTCCAAGGGCGGCTGGTGAGGCTTCGCACTGCGGGGTCTCACCTATGCCTATCCTCCCGTAGGAGTCTAGGTATATTTCCGGAGCTAGTATCGTGTATCATTCGGTTTTACATTTAATTCTTGTAGTTATGTCCCAGCCTTTTTACATCACGTTATTTGCGAGGCGACTTTATATGCGACATCCATATAATAAATTTATACAAGGTGAACTGGTTGCAATTGGACTCGCCATAGTTTGCGGACTTATCGCATTAATACAAGGCGTTTTTTTACTTATCGTTATTTGCCTTTACCTACTAGCAGCAAGCCTTGTGTTTGACGGACTCATCGCCATGAATATGCGCAATCCAAACCACGGTGTCAAACAAATGCTAAGAGCGGCAATCCTGTTTCTATTAACCACTTTCCTATTCATTTTCTTATAGGAACTTGATAATCGTATATCCCAGTAAAATCCAGCCAATTAAAAATGCTACCCCGCCAAGAGGGGTTATCATAGCGAAGGTTTTAATGCCTGTAGTGGAATAGATATATAGGCTACCTGAAAATAGGACAACCCCAATAAAGAATAACCACCCAGCCCAAGACAAGCTTCCGGACTGTAGTTTCCATCCAATTAATCCTGTTACAAACAATGCTACGGTATGGAACATCTGATATGTAACAGCCTTTTCCCATGTACGTAAAGCTTTTTCTGTTAGCTTACCTTCCAGTCCATGTGCTCCAAATGCACCAATGGCTACAGCTAGAAAACCATTAATGACACCTAATATTAAAAAGATCTTCATCTCTTTGTACACTCCCTATTAAAAATCAAAAATCGAATCACCATTGCCTTCATCATCGAGCTCAATGGATCGTTTAAAGGTCTGTTGTGAAGTTGAGTTTGCTTTTGGTGTTTCTCCTATCATGGCTTTTAATTCTTTCTCACTGATTGTATCTGTTTTTTCCACTGTTGGTTGTGGTTCGCTTTCTGGTAAAAATAAATCACATAATAAACGTATATTTTCTATGTTCTTAAGCATTTCTGCTTGGTTATGCTGATTCTGCATTGCCTGCTTTAGTTCTAGCATCATTTTCTGTAGAATCCGCTCATTTGCAACGGCCACTTGTGACACTCCTCTTCTTCCTTAATCATTCCTCTTTATCATACCGAAAAGTATTACCATCATAAAGTAAAATAGACTTCTTCCAGGAAAATTAAAAAAGCCTTGAGCATCTCAAGACTTATACTTACATCATTAGGGAAAAGCCAAAGTTACGCACTTTGATCCTTATTCTCTTCTAAATAGCGACTAAAAACCCATTGCAAAAATTTAATCTCATCACTACTAAGCTTGCGATCTAGTTTACCTTCTATGTCTTTATGCATTTGCAAATAGTGTTTCATACGCTACTATTCCCCTTTCGTATAAACCATAAATATATATTACAATTTTTTGAATATATACTCAACATGTTTTTTATTAAATAGTGATTAATAACTAAAAAAATAATAGATAGTAGAAAAATACAATATATAAAAGTACCATTCTCTACTGCGATAGCTGTTCGTTTTTACCCAGATTTTCCTCTAGTAAACTAGATTTTTAATAAAAATTCATTTTGACATATATATATGCGAAACTTATACTATTAACAGTGATTTAATTACTATTATTTTAATATACTAATACTAAACATATGAACAAGGTGGTTTGACATGAAACATTCATACACACTTAAGGAGCAGTTAAAATTTATAATCCCCTCGCTTCTAGGTATTTTCTTTTTTATGATTCCAGTAAAAACAGCTGATGGATTTTCCATCCCGATTGCAATCTTAGCAAATTGGGTACAAGATGTGCTTGCTGGACAATTATCACTAATCATGATGATCATCATTTCTTTAACAGCCGTATTAACCATTCTTGCAAGAGTGATTGGTATTGATGCTTTAGCCAAAACTCCATTTTTTAAAAAACTACTTTATGTTAATTGGTTTTGGACCATTGCTAGAGTCCTTGCAGCTGTCTTTGCTATTATGGTTTATTTTAAAATTGGACCCGAGGCAATCCATGGTGAAGATACAGGGCAACTATTATTAGATGATCTATTACACGTATTATTTGCCGTCTTTTTATTTGCTGGTATTTTTCTACCGTTGTTAATGAACTTTGGACTAATGGAATTATTCGGTACACTCGCAACAAAGATCATGCGCCCATTATTTAAGCTACCAGGTAGATCCTCAATTGATGCATTAGCATCTTGGATTGGTGATGGTACTATCGGGGTTCTACTTACTAGTAAACAATATGAGGATGGATACTATACGAAGCGTGAGGCTGCCGTTATTGGTACTACCTTTTCAGTTGTTTCGATTACATTTTCTTTAGTAGTCATTGCTCAAGTCAATCTTAGTCATATGTTTGTTCCATTCTATATTACGATTCTGATTGCCGGACTAGTTGCAGCATTAGTAATGCCAAGAATCCCTCCACTTTCACGAAAAGCGGATACGTATATTAATGAACAAGCTTCTGGGATTGAAGAAGAAATACCAGAAGGCCATAACTCATTGTCCTTTGGTTATAAAAAGGCAGTTGATCGTGCGAAAAAAGAATCTAGTATTTATCAGTTTGTAAAAGAAGGTAGCCAGAACGTTTTAGATATGTGGATGGGCGTTGCTCCTGTCGTAATGGCTTTCGGTTTAGTTGCTCTTATCATTGCGGAATATACACCTGTATTCCAATGGTTAGGTATGCCGTTTATTCCGATCTTAGAGCTAATGCAAGTACCATTTGCACAAGAAGCATCTGAAACGATTCTAATTGGATTTGCTGATATGTTCCTGCCATCCCTTATCGGTTCATCGATAGAGGCGGAAATCACAAGATTTATTATTGCGGCATTATCGGTTACACAATTAATCTACATGTCAGAGGTGGGGGGACTTTTACTAGGCTCCAAAGTACCAGTTTCGTTCAAAGACCTAATCGTTATCTTCCTGCTTCGAACGCTTATTACATTACCAATTATCGTACTTATGGCACATATTATTTTCTAACCTAATTGCCATTTTGTTTAGGAACATTCCCTAAACTAAAGCAAATAATCCCGTATCACATTAACCGTGATACGGGATTATTACTATTTCTAGAAAAAGGGGGGCTACTTATATATACGTAATCCATTGGAAGAAAGTTTCAACAGGCTAATAACTTATTACCATTTTTTTCATATTCGTCATTTTACACTCGATTAATGGCTGACTCATCATGATCACTGGTTTACTAGAAAGTGCTAACACGATGAGCATGGAAACTCCGGCAAGCCCTATCACATCAAGGGGACTGCTTACTTGGAAGATATCAAAAGCACGGAAATATTGAATAATAAAGCCATGTAACAGATAGACATAAAGCGTTCTTTCTCCTAGTTTAGTCATGCTATTCCGTTTAGTCGGAATCCACGCAAGAACACTCGCTGCCATTAAGGTTGAGGTTGCATACACTAACAGTCTTGCTACCCCACCAAATTCCGTCATTCCAAGATCAAAGTAAGATTTAGAAGCAAGCAGCCAACCAGTATTAACGTCAGGCGCAAAATATATCCCAACAGCGATGAACACCATCACCATAACCGATACTATTTTCACGCTCTTACGCTTCAACAGCATCACATGCTCTTCCTTCAACCAATAACCTAATAAGAAGTATGGGAAGAACACAAATGTCCTCGATAAACTAAATGAATGGCCAATTGCCGCTAAATAGCCAACAGTTATACCAAGTAATATTGCAACTAGTAAACTAGCATACGCTGGTAGCCTCTTAAATAAGATTAATAACATATGCCAACTAAATAAACTAATTAAAAACCACAATGACCAATGTGGGTAAAATATATCTGTTAACCAATTGGATTTCCCAATTAAATAATAGTAGGAAGAATAGATTAATTGAAAGATTACATATGGAAGTAAGAGCTTTTTAGCTAAATTGATAATATACCCTTTATTCCCAAAACCTTTAGCAAAGAATCCAGATAAGAATATGAATGCTGGCATATGAAACGTATAAATCCACGTATACAGCGTATGCATCCCCGCTGAACCGTCAATATAGGGCTGGATAACATGCCCAAACACCACTAAGAAGATTAAAAGTACTTTCGCGTTGTCAAAAAAGGCGTTACGTTCCAAGGCTCTCATTCCTTTACAAATTATTTCAAACAAAATCTTAATCACTCTTTACCCGCTTCAAAACAAAAATACGCATATTCCAACACGATTTAGAGGGGTTGTTAACAACATGTAAAGGCAATGAAAGATTGAAAATGGACTGTAATCTGTGTAATTGGATTAAATTGGTGGATTTGGGAGGGGGCTTTCTTTTGGGTGGGGGAGCTTTCAAACGGGGTTGAGGAGCTTCTTTTACTTTGGGGGTATCTTGCTTCGGGGCGGGCTTATCTTCCTCCCAATCGTGCTCATCTCCTCTCGCTTTGGGCCCATCTTCCTTCCACTAGGGCGCATCCTCCTCCGCTTTGGGCCCATCTTCCTTCACATCGGGCGCGTCTCTCCACACTTTGGGCTCATCTTCCTTTCACTCGGGCTCATCTCCTTCCAACTTGGGCTTATCTCCCTTCCACTAGGGCGCATCTCTCCCCGCTTTGGGCTTATCTTCCTTCCGCATGGGCGCATCTTCCACCGCCTTGGGCTCATCCTCCTTTCCCTCGGGTGCTTCTCCTCTCGCTTTGGGCTTATCTTCCTCCCCATCGGGCTCATCTCCTCACGCTTTGGGCTCATCTTCCTCCCCATCGGGCGCATCTCCTACCGCTTTGGGCTTATCTTCCTCCCCCTCGGGCTCATCCTCCACCACTTTGGGCTCATCTCCTCCCTCCTTGGGCGCATCCCCCTTCTCCAAAACCCTCCCCCACCACAAACAAGAAACCCCCACCATACAAGTGAGGGTCTAACCTACTGTGCTGCTTTCTTTTTAGTGGTTCCTTTTTTCTTCTTAGGTTGTGATGGCTTTGGTTTATCCTTTTTAGCTCGATCTAATGATGCTTGTAGAGCTCCCATCAGGTCTGTAACATTGTCTGGCTTTGGCTTGTCCTTTGCGGTAGTGGTTTGGTCGGTATTTTTCTTTTCTTCAATTAATTCTACTAATGCTGTTCGGTATTCTTCCTTATATTTGTCGGGTTCAAATTCGGTTGTAAGTTGGTCGATTAACATTTTAGCTGTATCTAATTCTTTTTTAGCAAGTTCTACATTTTCAGGAATATTTGGGACCTCTTTCACATCTCTAACTTCATCGGGATAATGAATAGTCTCCACTACTAATGCATTTTTATAAATACGAATGACGGCTAACTGCTCTTTAGAACGGATCATCATTTTGGCTACACCGATTTTCCCGCTTTCTTCCAGGGCTGCTCGTAATAACCCATATGCCTTACTGCCACCCTCATTAGGCGACAAATAATAGCTCTTTTCATAGTAAATTGGATCAATATCCTCCAACTTTACAAAATCAATTATTTCTACTGCCTTATCCTCTTGCTCTTTTTTTAACTCTGCCAGATCTTCTTCGTCTAGAATAACAAATTTATTTTTTGCATATTCATACCCTTTGACGATATCCTCTGTTCCAACTTCCTTTTCACAGATAGGGCATACTTTCTCATACTTAATAGGCGACTTACATTCCTTATGAAGCTGTCTTAAGGAAACATCCTTATTCTCCGTTGCTGCGTGCATTTTTACAGGTATATTCACTAGCCCAAAGCTAATGGTTCCCTTCCACATCGTATGCATTCGAAATCCTCCCTTTTTCATAGTTTGTCGAAGTTCATGATTTTTAATCGTTGGATGATTATTTTATCGTTATTTCAACCATCCTATTATGGAAGGGAGTTATTCCTATGGATGTTATGAAACCAATCGCGACAAAGGATATTCCAAAGGGTGAAGACTGGCTATATGAAGTGAAATATGACGGATTTCGTTGTGTCCTACATTGGGGGGAGAATGGCGATATAAAGCTTATCAGTAAAAATAAAAAAGATCTTACGCCACAATTTCCAGAAATTGTTGCTTATTGCAGAGAGAAAGCAGCAATAGTTAAAAAGCATCTTCCCGTAAGCATAGATGGGGAACTGGTTATCTTAAATAATCCATACCAGTCCAACTTCTCCCTTATTCAAAAGCGTGGTCGCTTAAAGAATAAGGAGTCTATCGAAAAAGCTGCCCAATCAAGACCGGCAACCCTACTGGCATTTGATTTGTTTGTATTAGCAGGATCCGACATATCTAAGGAACCTTATGAGGCTAGAAAAAGGGCATTATCATCATTCTTCGACAAAGGAAGAATATGTCGTCATGTGGGGAATCGGCTTGGTTTAGTAAAAGCTTTTGAAAATCCTGACGAACTATGGAAAATCGTCTTTGACCATAAAGGGGAAGGGATCATTGCCAAACGGAAAAAGAGTCCCTATCGTCCAGGAAAGTCTCATCAGGATTGGTATAAGATTAAAAATTGGCGATTGATACACGCTTTTCTAACGGCATATGATAGCAAAAACGATTATTTCACTGTACAGGTCTTTGATGAGGAAGCATTATATTCTGTTGGTAAATGTAAGCATGGACTACCAGATACCGATTTTGATACCTTGAAGAAATTGTTTATCGAAAACGGCGAAAAGAATGGCGTAAACTATACTCTTCCACCTGCAGTCTGTGCCGCAATACACACCTTAGATATTTACCAAGGGGAGCTCCGCGAACCTGAATTTAACCGGATTGCAACAGAGATAAAGCCAACTGAATGCACGGTAGAGAGATTAGAACTGGATTTAGCTATGCTGCCTAGCGTAATTGAGTTTGCCAATACGGACAAATTGTATTGGCCCGCGGTTGGTCTGACTAAAGGAAATTTCTTACGCTATATTCGCGAAATATCTCCGTACATGTTACCTTTCTTAAAGAATCGAGCACTTACCACTATACGTTGTCCAGATGGTGTTGATGGTGAGTCTTTTTTCCAAAAGCATCTCCCCTCCTATGCACCGGATTTTATTACAGGGATTGGGGAAGGCGATGAGAAAATCATGGTATGTGATTCACTTGAATCGTTATTATGGTTTGCTAATCATGGTACATTGGAATATCATGTTCCATTCCAAGTCGTAACGAGCAAGATGCCAAACGAGATTGTGTTTGATTTGGACCCACCAAGTCGAGATGAATTTATTTGGGCGATTAAAGCAGCTCGCATTATTAAACAGTTGCTTGATGACTTACAACTAAAATCCTTTATTAAGACCTCTGGAAATAAAGGCCTCCAAGTCCATATTCCAATCCCAGAGGAAAGTATGACCTATGAAGATACCGGAGTATTTACCCAAGCAATAGCCTACACGGTAGAAAGCCAGCATCCCGATCTGTTTACTACAGAAAGAATGAAAAACAAACGAAACGGTAGGCTCTATATCGATTACGTTCAGCACGGAAAGGATAAGACATTAATTGCTCCTTATTCAACAAGAAAAACGGCAGAAGGAACCGTAGCAACACCCCTGTACTGGGAGGAAGTAACAGACGAACTACGACCAGAAATGTTCACGGTAGAAAATGTGGTAAAGAGAGTTCAACAAAACGGTTGTCCGTTTCGGGATTATTTCTTAGTCGGGGAAGAGCAAGACATGGCGCTAGTGATAAAATTAATCCAATAGGTGGCAACTATTAACTAGTTTCCACCTTGATTGTTTCTTCTTTTCTTGTAAATCACATTCCACACCCTTATAATTGCTCCTATCAATAGCACCAGAATTGTAATAAGAATGATAGGACTAGAACTCTCTAGTTCTACCCCTTGATTCACTTTTTCCTCTTCTATCCTATTCCATTCATCTGCGTTCCTTTCCGCCATTCCGTAACTGGCTGGTAATGAAAACAAAAAAATAAGTGAAACAAGTATCGCAAAAACATTTCGTTTCAACTACACATCCATCCCTTCTTATCATAAAAATATTGAAGGTCGTATGTTGTATGGGTGGCATCATTTTTTACTATGTAAATATACTTTACTTTTCATCGAACAAAAATATAACCGTTCCTACATATAATCTAGGAACGGTTATCGTTATATTATAGAGATTTTGCTTCTTCAATTGCGGTTTTATCATTAAATACTTTACTATTAAAGTTTCCAAGTATTCTTGATGTTAATGTACCAGTAACCATTGCACCATTAACATTTAATGCCGTACGTCCCATGTCAATGAATGCTTCAATTGAAATCAATAGACCCGCTAATCCAACTGGTAATCCCATAGAGGAAAGAACGATAAGTGCAGCAAATGTTGCTCCACCACCAACACCAGCGATTCCGAATGAGCTAAAGCCAATAATTAATACAAGTGGAACTAAGAATTCCCAAGTTAATGGATCAATTCCAACAGATGGCGCGATCATGACCGCTAGCATCGCAGGGTAAATACCGGCACATCCATTTTGCCCCATAGTCGCACCGAACGATGCAGACATATTGGCGATACCTTCTTCTACACCTAGTGCATTTTTCTGAGCAGAAACATTTAATGGAATTGTTCCTGCACTTGAACGTGAAGTAAAGGCAAAGCTTAATACAGGCAATACTTTTCTTACATAATTTATCGGATTTAAACCAAACACACCTACTAATACTAGGTGAATAATAAACATAATGGCTAATGCTAAGTAAGATGCTAATACAAACTTACCAAGCTGTAAAATTCCTGCAAAATCTGTTGTAGCTACCGTATTCGCCATTAAGGCTAAAATACCGTATGGTGTTAAACGTAATACTAGAGTCACGATACGCATGACAACACCATATACCGCGTTAACCATTTTCGTAAAGGTCTCCGCTTGTTCTGGATTTTTGCGACGTAATCCCAGAACGGCAACCCCAACAAAGATGGAGAAGATTACGACCGCAATAACAGATGTTGAACGAGCTCCTGTCATATCTAAGAAGATATTAGACGGAATAAAGTTTAAAATACGCTGTGGTGTTGTAACTCCTTCTACATCAGACGAATAACGTTCTTCCAGTGAAGCAGCACGATCTTGTTCTGCTTGCCCTGCTGTAATTTCTTCTGCATTTAAATCAAATATCGTTGCCGCAGCAACCCCGACTAGAGCCGCTACCATTGTCGTAACAATGAGAAGTCCAATAATCCAACTTGCCATTTTACCAAGCTGCGCTGTTTTCTCAAGGTTTGTAATTGCTTGGATAATCGATATCATAACCAACGGCACAACAATCATCATTAGGAAGTTAATATATCCTCGCCCAACGATACTGTACCAATCTGTCGTTAAAGCAAGCGTGTCAGATCCACTTCCATAAATCCATTGTAATAACGCTCCTAGTACAATCCCTAATCCTAGACCTGTAAATACTCGTTTCGTAAAGGAAACATGTTTGCGTTGCATATAAACTAATAAACCAATAATAACGAGTAATACGGCAATATTTAAAATGACCATCCAGTCCATGTATAAATCCCCCTCTAATTTTTTATAAGTTATGTCTTCTACATGACTATCGCTACTAAAATTGATAAATCCGATAAAATTAGTATGACTTGAATAAGATACATCGTTTTTCACCAAGTGTCAAGAGAATGAATTCAACTATACTGACAAAAAGTAATGAAATTGACTATTACCCTCTACTGACAAAAAGAAGGACACTACGTGTGTATGTAGTGTCCCCTATTCTTTATAAAATATGATATTGTAGTTCAAGCTCCACATTACCTTGAATTGCTCGAGATATCATACAGCTTTTTTCTGCTTTTTGAATTAACTTTTCCAATACTTCATAATCCTTCTCACTTGCCTGGCTTGTTAATGAAACGGTAGGTCGGTGTATAATTTTTTTATATGTAAATACACCATTTGTTACATCGACAATCCCTTCTGACTCTAAAGCCATCTCTTTTAATGGTAAATTGGCTCGTTCCATCATCGCTGCTAAGGTAATAATATAGCAAGTAGCTGCGGCACCAAGCAGCATTTCATCTGGGTTTGTCCCAACACCTGGGCCATCCATTTCAGTAGGAATGGAAATCTTCGTCTTTAAATTTCCTGCGTCAATATATCCCTCACTATTTCGTCCGCCTGGCCAATCCGCTTTTAAATGAAAATGATGTTCTGCCATCTTAACTCACCTCATTATTCATTCTAACGGAATACTTCTTTAAATGAAAAGGTAATGCATAATCTCTCCTAATACAACTCCAATAATTACAATCATCCACGCAGGAGTTTTCCAGAAATACATTAGGGCGAATAAAATCGCTGCTAACGAGAAGCTCGCTGCATTTGTAATGGAGCTAGTAAAAACAGGATCATAGAATGCGGCTAGTAAAATACCGACTACACTTGCATTGACGCCTGTTAAAATCCCCTGGAAGCGCTTGTGCTTGCGCAGTTCACTTAAGAAAGGAAGTGCACCAATGATAAGCAGAAATGATGGTAAAAACATAGCTACCGTCGCAATGATTCCCCCTACAAGACCACTAATCATCGTTCCAAGGTAACTGGCAAATGTAAATAACGGACCAGGTACAGCTTGAGCCATACCATAACCAGCAAGAAATTCACTGCTTGTTACTAATCCATTCGGGACAACCTCTTGTTCTAATAACGGTAATACCACATGTCCTCCACCAAATACAATGGAACCAACTCGGAAGAATGTATCAGCTATACTTACATATTGATTGTTCATCACCTGTGCCAAAATAGGCAGTCCAATTAATAGAATGACTAATATGGCTAATGAAATAATACCTTGTTTTTTTGATATCGACATGGAGAAAGATGCTACTTTTGACACGGCATGCTTAGAAAAAAGAAAATAACCAATAATAGCAGCACCTATAATAATCGCAATTTGTATAATAGCAGAAGGAAATAATAACATGACTAACATTGCCATAACGCTAATGGCAATACGGGGCTTGTCAGGAGCCAGATTCTTCCCCATCCCTAACACAGCATGTAGTACTACTGCTACAGCTACAATTTTTAAACTTGCGATCCACGTCGCATCTCCTAAGGAAAAGGATTGGAATGCTAATGCAAACAGGATTAAGACGAGAACAGATGGCATCGTAAATCCGAACCAAGAAACAACCCCCCCCAACAATCCACCACGCAACATTCCAATAGCAATACCGACCTGGCTACTTGCCGGTCCAGGAAGAAACTGACATAGCGCGATAATATCGGCATAGGTCTTATCATCAAGCCACTTTCGCTTGTCAATATATTCATTTTTAAAAAAGCCTAGATGTGCCACTGGTCCACCAAAAGAAGTGAGTCCAAGCTTTAGGGAAGTTCCAAATATCTCTAATAATGAATTTCTCTTCATTGTTACCTCCAAACGTTTTATTTTTTCTAAGGTAACATATTCTACCCGATTCCCGCTTCAAATTTACATAAAGTTTACAAAGTACTTGTACTGTGAAACTATTCGGTTACCGATTTCGTAGTATAATTAACTTCGCAATGAAAGGAGTATTCCTTGGAATAACGTACTGGATTCTTATAAACAAACGTTTGATTTACTCAAACGCCATATGAAATGGAAAGTATCGGACAAGCGAATTCTCATGACCATTTCTTCTATATATGTTCTAAATCAAGAGACACTAGATGTGGACCGTTTTCTCCAGTTAGCAGATGCGATCAAAAAGAATGCAGGTCTCTTCTCTAGCATTCGCTCACATCCAAGATTTACGACAGCTGCTATGCTAGATGTAAAACTAGAAAGGCCAGAGGATAAGGTCGATCAGCTTCATGTGCTTTACGATTTATTTAGAAAAGCAAGATTTGGGAGTAGCGTATTTACGTATATTGCAGCAACCATTCTACATGCGAAAGAAATTTATGATGATATGAAACGTGAGCATGCCTTCTTAACAACAAGTAGTGACTACCCTATGGCAACACTCCTTGCGCTAGAAAATAGAACAGGTATTATTCAGCATATTGAAGATTTCTATAACAAGCTTCCTAAACATGGTTTCCGTAAAGGGAATGACTTACAATTCCTAAGTCATATATTGGCTCTGGATACAGAGGCTCCTAAGCATGTGCTAATTAATCGGGTCATCCATGTTATGAATTCTTTTGTTCAAGCACGTATAAAAGCTACACAGATGTATTATCCAATTATCGGAATGCTCGCAATACTCCCTCCAGAGGAATATGATATAAGACCAATACTTTCCCTGTATGAGGAGTTGAATTCGGAAAAGGAATTTAAATGGTATAAAGATATAAATCTGATACTAGCTGCGAGCTTCTTTATGAATGAAAAAATAGACAGAAACGGGTTAGCTGAAACAAGTTTAAGTACAATTCTTGAGGCAATCCTGCAAGCACAGCAAGCCGTGATGATAGCAACCGTTACCGCTACTACAGCTACAAGCTCGAATAATAGTGGCAATTAGCATCAAAAAGTCCTCCGCTCATCTAAGAACGGAGGACTTTTTATCCTATTTCTTTCCTTATCACAACATCTATCTAAGAGATAATCTCATTAATCACTTGATTCATTCTCTCTTTCAATACTTCTAATGTTTCTTCACTTTCTGATAGACTTGCACCACATGTTCCAAAATAGCATTTAATTTTGGGTTCTGTTCCAGAAGGTCTCAGGCATACCCAGTTATTGTTTTGCAAACTAAATTTCAATACATTCTCTTGTGGAAGCTCGATAGTTTCTGTTTCTCCTGTAGATGTGATATAACGTTCACTTACAAGATAGTCCTCCACTTGTTCCACTCTATATCCTGCAATTTCCTTAAACGGATTTTCGCGAATAGTATTCATAATAAGCGCTATTTTTTCCGTACCTGCCATTCCTTCTAGGGTTAGGGAAGACATTCCCTCACGATAATAGCCATGCTTTTCGTATAAGCCATCTAGTGCATCAAGCAATGACTTCCCTTGCTGCTTCCAATAGTAAGCCATTTCACTAGCCATCACCGCTGCTTGAACCGCATCCTTATCGCGGGTGAAGCTACTTATTAAATAGCCGTAGCTTTCTTCATAGCCAAAGGCAAATGCCTCACCTGTCGAATCAAATTGATGAATCTTCTCACTAATATATTTAAATCCAGTTAGTGTGTTGATTGTTTTCACACCATACGATTTCGCTACTGCCTGTCCTAGCTCAGAGGTCACGATTGTTTTTAGTAAACGATAATTAGATAATAGTACTTTATTAGTATGAGATAAAATATAATCGACTAAGAGAGCTCCTAGTTGATTCCCTGTAAGTACGGTATAATCTCCCATTTCATTTTTAACCGCAACACCTAAACGATCTGCATCAGGATCAGTCCCTAATAGAATATCTGCATCCACCTTTTTCCCAAGTTCAATTGCCATAGAGAATGCTTGGTGTTCCTCAGGGTTAGGAGAGGCTACTGTTGAGAATTCTGGATCTGGCTTTGCCTGCTCCTCTACTACGGATACATTGGTAAACTTTAGCTGTTCTAATCCATTCGTAACCAAGCTGTATGCTGTTCCATGTAGAGGTGTAAATACAATATTTAAGTCTTTTTCTTGCTTCACTTCCTCAATTGGAAGCTTGGTAATTTGTTTAAGCTGTTGTAAATAGGCATTATCTACTTCTTCATCAATCCATATTAATAATTCTTGCTGCTCTAACACTTCCTGTTCAACAACAGGAATTTCTAGTTCGTTTTCTATTTGTTGAATGGCCTCGATTATTTTATTTGCTTCATTCGGGACCATTTGTCCACCATCTTCGTTATACACCTTAAAGCCATTATATTCAGGTGGGTTGTGACTTGCCGTAATCATCACGCCTGCTGCTGTCCCTAAGAAGCGAACAGCGAACGATAGAAGTGGAGTAGGTCTAATTGATTTAAATACATAGGTTCTGATTCCAAACACACCAAGTGTTTTAGCTGTTTCAATAGCGAATTCCCGTGACATATACCGTGAATCATAGGCTACCACGACACCACGGTCTTTGACATTTACTACATTATTTAATAGATATTCCGCTAATCCGTGTACTGCCTTACGAATGGTATATATATTCATGCGGTTAGTCCCAACACCTAATACACCACGGATTCCACCGGTTCCAAATGTTAGTTCCTTATAAAATGCATCTTCTAATTTTTCTTGATTCGTTTGTAAGTCATCTAGCTCTTTTTTTAATTGAGAATCTAGGGATTGGAAAGCATTCCATTTCTCATAGACTGACTTCCAGTTCGTCATTGTCATAAGCCTCCAGCACTATAATATGTTCAAATTTTATCATAAAATCTAGTAATAATCTAATTGCTCTTTTTTTCGTTTATTTCTGTTATTATTAGGAAAGAATGATAGATAAGAAGATGTAATTTCCTAATGCGAAAAAGTTCGAATTATTATATGATTACCCTATACAGGTAGAAAGTGTGATGAATATGTTTAATAAACGTTGGTTTCAGACTCTTGTTGGTATGATTCTAGTATTTCTATTAATCTATCTTGTGTATTTAACCCGGTTCATCTTTGATCCTGTCCTAAAGTATATTGGGGCAGTAGGATTTCCACTAATTGCAGCTGGATTACTCTACTATTTAACTAGACCAATTATGAAACTCCTCATTCGATACAAGGTACCAAGAATTCTTTCTATTCTATTAGTATTTATCATACTGATTGCAGTCGTTTATTTTTTCACGATTTTCATTATCCCGATTGCACAGGATCAATACGCTAGATTCGTTGACAATATCCCGATCATGATGAAGGGTGCAGAAGATGTTATTCGCTACGTTCAAGCAAACCAAAGTATCATTCCAATAGAAGTATATGAAACCATGGATAATTTCATTGATAATATGCAAACCTATATTGAAGGCTTTATGACTTTCTTATTCAGTTTTATTAGCCAGTTAATTGGGTTTGTCTTCGTCCTAGTCTTAGTCCCATTCTTCCTATTTTTCATGTTAAAGGATGGGGAAAAATTCGTACCATTTGTGACGAAAATTTTTGCCGACAAAAAGGCAAACAACCTACGTAATTTGTTACGAAAGATTGACCACACCTTATCAGCTTACATCCAAGGACAATTGCTAATCAGTCTAAGTATTGGGGTAATGCTATTTATTGGTTATTTAATTATTGACTTAAATTACGCTTTATCGCTTGCACTATTCGGAATGGTTATGTGTGTTGTTCCGTTTGTAGGACCTTTTATAGCAGTGTTACCGGCATTGATTGTCGGTGCGTTCGAAGATCCAATGAATATCGTGTGGATTTCGTTGATTATGATCATCGCACAACAAATAGAAGGTAACTTTATCTCACCGAATATTATGGGGCATGTCTTACGAATTCATCCCTTAACGATTATTACAATTATACTGGCTGCAGGTAGTATTGCTGGCTTTATCGGGATTCTAGTAGCTGTTCCATTCTATGCGGTCGTTAAGGTTATCATCATGCACTTCTATGAAACATACCAGGATACTAGGAAAAATAAAGAGGATGCATTGTTATAGAAAAAACAGCGACGGGCTATGTCGCTGTTTTTTTATCGTATGATTGCATATTTGATTACCTAAACCAGCTCACTAAACCACTATTCAAAATAGTACTCCACGGATTCCCCGATGTCGTAATAGCCGATTTTTCGATAAATACTGTTTGATGTTGGATTAGCTAAATCGGTGTATAAGCTACAAAATGCATACCCATCATCTAGCAGTTTTTGAGATAGCGCTGCTACTACACTCGTTGCATGGCCTTTTCGCTTATGTTGTTCCGGCGTGAAGACAGCATTAATCGTTGCACCGTTTTTCGTTTTCCGCGAGTTATTTGCCATCGATACAACCTCCCCGTTTACTCTCCAAAGGTAAAGGGACTGATTTTGGATATAGGTTCTTGCCATGCTATCTGCTCGAGATTTAGAAATAGGCACATTGGCTTGTTCACCAAATTGATATAGCCATTCTCTTACGATAGACAAGTGATCATCAGTAGCTAGAATAAGTTTCCCTTCAGGATTTGGTGTAACCTTCACTTCGTCCAATTGATAGATTAGTTGTTTCATATGTAGTGTCGCTTTTTTCCCAGATAATTCCTTCCAGAGGCTTACAAATTGATTCGCTTGCTCACTTTGACCAAGAACACCTGGAACAGGATATTTATGTCGATATAGATAGTGAACGATAGCTGGAATTACTTGTTCAGTTGGACCATCAACACTGGGAAGAATCCATTTATTTGGAGGAGTTTGCATAAAAGCATAAATAGGCTCTCCATCTTCTTCCACTAATCCTAATCGAATACCGTCCGAGAATACGCCGATTGTTTCTTTTCCTCTTTCTAATAAGCCTAACATTAAGTTATTGAGTACTTCTTGATGTAGCAACAAGTCCTCAACACGTTCTAGATAACGCTTGATGGAAGACTCTAATCGTACTTTCATGCATTACACCCCTTTATATGATAATTTAATTTATTTTACATCAATTTATTGTTTTGTAAAGGGCTACACGATAAACTTAACATAAGGGGTGAATGACGATGACAAAAAAAGAGCTTTACGATAAATTAGATGAGCTTAAATCGGATTATGTTCGAATTCAAAGTGATTTAGATAAATTAGTGTATGTACGTGGTAGGGCTTCTTCTGCTCAGGAGCAACTTGTACGTATTGAAGAGGAAATTGCCGAGGTTTATAAGAAACTAGAAGCATTTGAATAAATCTTATATAAAAGCACTGTAGATTGCGATATCTACAGTGCTTTATTTGATCAATCCTACCACTTAAGCTAGAAAGTAAACTATTGTCTTAACTTTCATTAGTCAATCTAGCTTGGATCTTTGCTTTTTCCTTAGTTGGTGGCATTAGACTAACAATGATGTCTCCAGCGCTTGGTACGGTGCGCATCTCCTCAGAGTAATAATTAATTTTTCCTGATGGTTTGATGATATAGAGGAATACTGTCTCCTCATCCTTTTCATCTAGGTATTGCTTATAAGAGTATTGCTCCGTAATCATCGTTTGACGGAATACAAAGCCACTTTCTACTTTTTCTATTAAATCCTCTAAATTGACTTCGTGTTTGAATAAAATCCTACCACCAACTTTAGAGACAATTTCCGTTGATTTAGAGACTTTATCATATGGGCTTACCTTAAAGACATTTGTACGGCCATATTCTGGCATAAACGTTGTACAAACTAACGCATTATATGAATTACTATCTGTAGCAGCAATTAAATACTCATATGGAATGGTATCTAAATGGTGTTCTGTCTGCTCGGATAGGAATTCCTCATGGTAAAAAGGCACTCCCGCTTCACGAGCAAGCTTCAATTTCTGCCAAGAACGATCTACAATAATAATAGGTACATTCACTTTTGCCAGTGACTTGGCAAGTTCTACAGTAAACTTATTGCTTCCTACAATTAATGTTCCTGGTCTACCTTCCATCGATAGATTTAATCGCTTCGCAAGCCAGCCAATCGAAAAGCCATGGGCGATAACCGTAAAGAATACTAGACCAAATGTTAAGGTCGTTAGAATTTCCGCATCCTCATAACCAGCATCTAACAATATCGTAGCGAAATAACTAGATACGGTTAAGGCAACAATCCCCCTTGGGGCAATCCATCCGACTAGTAATTTTTCATTAAATGTCAGTCCTGTTCGGAATGTGGAAAGAAAAATAGATAACGGTCGAACTAAGAACATCATTAATAAAACATACCCAATGATATTCGGACTAAATATTTCCAAAATCGTATCGATTTGCAAGGATGCTGTTAGCATGATAAAGATTGCTGAGATTAATAAAATCGAAATATTTTCCTTAAAGTGACGCATATCAGCAACCGAGGAAATCCCCATATTAGCAAGCGTGATTCCCATTGCCGTTACAGATAATAATCCTGTTTCATGCATAATTTCATCAGCTACGGTGAAACAAAGAATGACAACGGTGAACACGGCTGGCGATTTTAGAAACTCTGGTATATGCCCTCTTTCAAATATAAAGCCAATTGCCCGTCCGCAAAGCCAACCGAAAACCGCAGCAAACATAGAAGCCGCAAAGAACATAATTAACGCTGTTCCATCCGGGTCATTCGCAGTTAGATAAACAATTATCTCGAAAGCAAAAACAGCAAGTAATGCCCCAATTGGGTCAACAATAATTCCTTCCCACTTCAAAATCTTCGCTGGTCTCGGTTTTAATTTTGCTTGACGAAGCAAAGGCATTATAACGGTTGGTCCCGTAACAATAAATAAACCACCAATTACAAAGGCAACAGCCCAGGATAAACCAGCTATATAATGTGCTGTTAACGATCCAAGAATCCATGCAATAAAGGCCCCTACAGTGGATATTCTAAAAACTGGTTTCCCTAATCCCCGTAACTCTTTAAAGCTTAAATTTAAACTACCTTCAAATAGAATGATAGCAACAGCAACAGATATGATCGGACTATAAAGACTACCAAAATCTTCTTCCGGATTTATAAAACCAAGTACCGGGCCAATAAGAAGTCCCGTAACGGCCATGACTACAATTGCTGGCATCCGAAAACGCCATGCCACCCATTGCGAGCCAATACCTAGAAAGAAAATTAACATAACTTCTAATAATAATGATGGTTCCATTCGATGCCCCCTATTTTAAAATATAAGGTCATTCTATATTCCCGATTAATAAAAGTAAACTATTATATATTATTTTGAATTATAAAAATAGAATGCAGAACTTCTTCGAAAAATAATTTTATTCATAATATCATGTTCCAAGCTAAGTATGCGTAACTTTTCCCCTTTCTGTTATGAAAACATCACTTATTCGTAATAACATCCTAGTATAATTAGTATTTACCAATTCGATTACCTTATCAATTTATGATAGGATAAATGATGATGAGGAGGAAAAATATGATACTAGAGCAAGAAAAGATTCTCAAAACATATTTTGGTTATGAATCCTTTAGACCTGGTCAAGGGGAAGTAATCGAGCGAGTAACCAATACGATAAATACGCTTGCTGTTATGCCAACTGGTGGGGGTAAGTCAATTTGTTATCAAGTCCCTGGCCTAGCGCTTGATGGTACAGCTATTATCATCTCCCCGTTAATTTCACTAATGAAAGATCAAGTAGATTCTCTCCTAGCGCTAGGTATTCCCGCAACCTTCATTAACAGTTCATTATCAACGGAAGAACAGGAAATCCGTATGAATGAAATTGCCGATGGACGGTATAAATTTGTATATGTTGCACCGGAACGATTCGAATCCAATGGCTTTATCCATGTCATTAGAAGGATAAAAATTTCACTTGTCGCGTTTGATGAAGCCCATTGTATCTCCCAGTGGGGACATGATTTCCGTCCAAGCTATCGCTCCATCGTTCCAACATTAAAACAAATTAGGAATATCCCTGTTTACATGGCACTCACCGCAACAGCAACGGAGGAAGTAATTTCTGATATTCAGGAACTATTACATATAGCCAATCAAAACGTAATTAATACTGGATTTGCCCGTGATAATTTAGCCTTTCATATCGTCAAAGGAAAGGACCGTACAAGCTATATTCGTGCCTTCTTAGAAGAACATCAAGATGAGTCTGGCATCATCTACACTGCGACACGGAAGCAAGCAGATACACTGTATGATCAGCTTTCAAGCCGTGGCATAGAGGTAGCAAAATATCATGCAGGTATGTCCGAACAAGCTAGGAAGCAAGCACAAGCTGCCTTTATCCATGACAAAAAACCAATTATGATTGCCACTAATGCTTTTGGAATGGGGATTGATAAATCCAATGTTCGCTACGTTATCCATTATTCGATGCCAATGAATATTGAATCCTATTATCAAGAGGCTGGAAGAGCTGGTAGAGATGGAGAAGCAAGTGACTGTATTTTGCTCTTTTCACCGCAGGATATCCAACTGCAAAAATTCTTAATTGAGCGTTCCTTAATGGATGATACCGCGAAGCAAAATGAATATACAAAACTACAAGCAATGGTCAACTACTGCCACACCCAAGGTTGTCTAAGCAGTTATATATTGGATTATTTCAAAGACAAATCCCCACATAAAAACTGCGGAAGATGTAGTAATTGTGTAGAAAAACTAGAAAAGACTGATATAACAGAAGAGGCACAAATGATTCTCTCCTGTGTAAAACGAATGGGGGAACGTTTCGGTGTTAGTATGACTGCAAAGGTGTTAAAAGGATCTAATGACAAAAAGCTTCGCGAATTTAGATTACAGTCATTATCCACGTATGGATTACTATCCGCTTATACCGAGAAGGAAATTACGGAACGAATTCACTTCCTCGTAGCAGAACAGTTACTATCAACTGAAAAAGGGAAATTTCCAACGTTAAAACTTAATCAGCATTCAGTGGAAGTATTAAAAGGTCAAAGAACCGTGGAAATGTATACTGCGCCAATCCCTACTGGTGAAGAAGATGATTATTACAAAGATCTATTCGAGGAGCTACGTGCTCTCAGAAAAGAGATGGCCGACGAGCTAAACGTCCCACCTTATGTGCTATTTTCTGATGCTACCTTAAAAGAGCTGAGCAGATATTTCCCAGATACAAAGGAAGATATGCTTGAAATTAAAGGTATTGGTGAGAAAAAGTATGAACAATATGGTGACGCCTTCTTATCCGTCATCCAAAAGTGGCGTAATCATCATCCCGAAGCGAAAACTAGAGTGAAAATTTCTGGTGCTTCTCCTTCTCCTAAACCAAAGAAAAGCGAAGAAGAAGGCCCAAGTCATTTAGTTAGCTACAAGCTATTCCAATCTGGAAAATCGATTAAAGATATTGCTGCTATTCGTGAAATGACAACGATGACCGTTGAAAACCATTTATTTAAAGCCTTTCAAGAAGGCTATCCGATTGCGTGGAATATATTTTTCAATGCAGAAGAAGAAGCAACCATTCTAGCAAAAAGAGAAGAAATCGAAGAACCAAAACTCAAACCTTTAAAAGAAGCATTGCCTGATGGCTATGACTATACAAAAATAAAGGCTGCTTTGGTAAAGAATGGACTCATGTAAACAACACTTAAGAATGAGACTAGAAGCGTTTCAATCAAGAGGAAAACCGGATGGCTAGACACCATTGCTCCAGGCATAGATGTATCATAGGGCGTCCTGTTCCATATGGAGATTGTCCGCCACTCGGTTTTCCATTACATCCTTTTCATTAACACCTTAGATTATCATTCAGCCAAGAGTACTTTATATTTATATTGAAAAGGTTACCATTATAAAGCTAAACAAGATTCTTCTAGTTCGTTTAAACAGACCCTTAACCTATGGTTAATCATGTCCTTATCCCCCATTTGTTGGCGTATTTTATACGCTTAAATCGTTCCCATTCAAGATATCGTAGTGCTCATATATCTCTAATAAAATCCATAAGATATATTCATACGTTATCGACCGAATCAACCGAGCATCACCACTTGTGTATCCCTTTATAAAGCCGTCGGCAATATAACTCATTGTAGTTGCGTTTTGCAAATATCCACTACTCCGATATCTTGGGGCAGTTGAATAAGCTGGAAGAAGAAATTTATAACAAAAGACCACATAACCGGCATATTTCAAGTCGATCTAGCCTTGGAAATGGGTCAATTATCGAAACATTGCCCGAATGTACTATCATATTTTCTGGTGTTATATCTTGATTTACTAATGCTATCTTCTGCTGATGATTACGACGGTCGTTAATGATGTCTATCACCTTATTCACAACATTGATCTGATCAAATTGTAAATCTGTTCTAGTCAGCTTCTCCAATACGCTTATATACTGGTCGTTATCATCTTGCCAAATTTGATTGACATCCTGTTGTACTTCCCCTTCCAAATTTCCCCCATTCCACTCCAACGCACCAAATCCCTCTAAACCCGTAGTTTTACTGTGCATCGACCGAAAGAAACATCCTAACTTTTCCCCTACTGAAAAAGCATCATGATGACGTAAACTTTGAAGTGGCATTCCTTTTCCCATATAAGATTCCACTGTAAATACGATAGATTCGTCTAAAAAGTAATCAAAAAACGATGGACAAATCCCATCGCAACAGGCATTAGCATTCTGATAGTAAATTTTCGTAGATTCGTATTCAGAAATCAATTCATTCTCTTCATATTCTTGTACGATCCCATATGCTTCCTTCTTTTTGATTCTTAATACAATATCTGCTGCTATTTCTCTTTCTACTTTATATACATCATGCCAAGCACCTTCACCAATTTTCGAAATGTGATTTTTCGGTATATTTTCTAACGCTAATTTTTGAATCGCTTGTATAATACCATCGCATCTCATTGCAATACTTTCTCCTTTATAATTCTTAATCAGCTTGTCCTAAATATCTTACCTCTAATTCCATCTCCTTTACTGTCTTATCCAGATAAACGTTATAAGCCCTTGCATTAGATCTTGAACTTACAATTTCGCTTAATTCTTGATTAATATAATGAAGCGCTACACCATCATCCGTAGCAATACCAGCTTTCATTTCTCCTTTATCTACAAGCTGTTGGTAAGAAGGTCTGCGATTTGTTTCTCCATCATAATGTGGGCAATTACTTCCACTAAGGAAACCTAAGCCATTTATTGGTTCCAGTTTATCACCATAGGAATCGGTTACCCCTTCTTCAAACCAGCAAATGGAACCTGCGCTAACACCAGCTAAAACTATGCCTTGCTCCCAAGCCGTTTTTAATATAGTATCTATACCCCATTCTTTCCATAATACAAGCATATTCTTGGTGTTACCTCCCCCAACATAAATGATATCTTTTTCTAGTAGATAGCTTTGCAAATCTCTAGTTTGTGGTTTAAATAGGGAAAGGTGCGAGGCTTTACAGCTTTGTTTTTCAAAGAAGCTATAAAACCTTGCTATATAATTATCTGAATCCCCACTCGCTGTAGGAATGAAACAAATCTTTGGAGTTGTTTTACCTGACTGATGAAGAATATATAAATCTAGCAAGGGATTTTCTGGCTCCATCGAAAATCCACCACCTCCAAGAGCTATTACTTGCCTCATCTTTCCACTTCCTTTTTATAGAAATTAATCTACACATCTATTTAACGGGATTTCGAAAAAACATTTTTATTTTCAAAAGGAGTTAATACTATCGATAACTATTAACTCCTCCTATTACTAATCCTTATCGATATTCATTTCAATCGCTTCAAAAGATTGTCGATATTCCTCGATATAGCCTACTAATTTATTCCTTAAATTCAAGAGCCACTCTGGATCATCCTCTGATTCTATAATGTCCACTGTTCTAATCAACATCGCAAAACTGTTTAATTTGTGCATTCTTTCAAATTTATCCGCTTCCTTTAGAATGTTCTCATCTAATTCTGTCTTGCTTTTATACCCACGAATAAACTCTCTTACAATAGGAGAATTACTATCAAATTCCCCTACATCCCTAAGGGCATAAATAATATCCGCGATAAACCAATGACTCGTACTATCATCGAAATCGAGCATATGCATCTTTTCCTTTTCAAAAAGGACATTATCTAATTCAAAATCATAATGAATGAGGCCAACATTTTCTTTCACCAATGGTAACCTCTCTGCCCAGCTTTGTAATCGTTCCAGTTCTTGATGAGCAAATAGTTCACTTGCAGGAATAACCTCTTTCGCGATTTTAAATCGCTCTTTCCAACTTGGACGATTTTCCAGTAGGTGATCAGGCATATTTTTCAAAGTAGCATGAAGCTCCCCTAATGCTTGGCCCCATTGATAAATCTGGACCTCCGTCAATTCATCTAGCTCGTAATGCTGTCCTTGAAGTCCTTCAAACACAACGCAATGATAGGTTCCCCACTTTGTTTCGACAATTTCAATATACTTTTCGTTCCTGGATAACACTGGCTGAACAACGTTTAATGTGTGTTCCTTCAAATATGCGACAATTCTCAGCTCTGCCTCTATTACTTTAATATCTCTTTCTGAGGAATCATTGAACCTTAAAAAATATGGCTTACCTTCTCTTTGAAAAGTGAAAAGGAAATTTGCACTCGCCCGGAAAAAGTATACCGTCCCTTCATCATAATGCCATCTTGATAAGATCTCCTCTGCCAATGGACTTCTCCATTCATTGTCCACGGTTTCGACAACTTTCATCATACTGCTAAGTTTCATCATAACAATACTTCCCTTCCATAGAATATTGACAACAATATTCAACAAGCTTATAGGGAATTACGAAAAAGAAAAGGAGAACCAATTTAAAATATGGCTCTCCTTATTTCTTTTCCATTTTCTTGTGAAAAGCCCCTCAAATCTTTTCCGTCCTAAGGGCAAACTATTACATATTATTAAAAGGTAAGGACGAAGAAAGACCAAACTTATTGAATTTAGCAAACATCGACCTCACCCCTTTCGCTTTTCGTTACTTGTATTATATACTATAACCCTCCGCAAAACAATGAATTTTCAAATTCTTTTTTTAATTCCATCTAACGAACAACCCACTTCTAATTTTCAACGATTGGATGTATAATATAGAAATTACTTAAAGGGGTGGTTCTGTGAAAAGGTATATTGCCCTGTTCGTCCTGTTAACCGTAATGGGTCAATTTTATTATGCTCATGCAGTTTTTAAACACGAGAACCCGATTCTAGCCCAAGAATACGATACCCCAACAGCTTCTACTTTAGATGATTTTTCCCCAGTAGGTGGGGATGGGAAACTAAAGATTACGTTCCTGTTCCTGGGGACTATTCTAGTAGTAACCTTTATCTTTGTATTCTCGTTTAATCGATTTGTTCAATTCGTTAAAAGACGAACAGTATTATGTCCTATTTTTTATCAATCTAATTATCTAATCTCTACTTCTTTGAAAATCAGCTAAGTTATTTTCAAAGGAGGGTGAAAGCGATGATGGTCGCACGTTTCATTATGATGGGAATCTTTTCATTTACTGCGGTAATGTTATTGTCTTACCAAGGTACTGAAATTTTCCAAGCCTTTATGGATACTTTTCGTAAAAGTTAACATAATGGCTATGTAGAATATAGCCTAAAATCAATTATCCCGTATCACGTAAAATAGTGGTACGGGATTACTTGTATTCGCATATCCAGTTTAAAATAGACAACTTTTTGTCCTAATTCGCTAAAATTCTTTCATCTTAACGGCCCTCGTTGCAATAAAGGTCTTAATATAATTATCTAGCATTCTTCGACCACCAAAGTCATCTTCATAAAAGCCTGTAATGACAAATCCTGCATCAATCTGTCCTTGAATTTGGTCTTCTAATGTATGGCCAAATTCTAGTGCACGTTTGGATGCGCGAAATTCTGCTAGTTTTTCTTCAGATAATACTTTTAAATCTGAGTATGGGATTTTGTGCCGGACTACTAGATTCCCCTTGTCTTCCTCCTCTTCATCGAAAATATAAAGCAAAGGATTAGTAATTCCAGCGATTAGAACGCCATTATCCTTCAACACCCGATAAGCTTCCTGCCAAACTGGTAAAATATTATCGACAAACACATTCGAAACAGGATGCACAATCATATCAAACGTCTCGTCTACCAAAAAGTGGAGATCTAGCATGCTCCCTTGTATGGTAGTTAGCTTAAGCCCGTCACGCTTTGCCACTTTTCTATCCTGTTCTAGCTGTTTCTCTGATAGGTCGACTACGGTTACATCGGCCCCAGCTGCCGCTAAAACCGGTCCCTGTTGTCCACCACCAGAAGCCAAGCATAAAATCTTTAATCCATGAAGTGACTTTGGAAACCAATCACGTGGTACTTTTTTAGTAGCTGTTATGCTGATTTCAACATCTCCGTTCTTACTTTTCTCTATAATCTCTTCACTCACTGGTTTTGTATAAGTAACTCCATCCTCCACTTTCTTATCCCAGGCCATACTATTCTGGTTTAAAATATCCATTTGTTCGTCTCCTTTTTAATGAACTCTAATGCTTTAGAAAGGTATTCTTCCTCCATTTATGGTTCTTTTCACGAATATGTCAGGTTGAATACCAACTATATGTGTGATCCGTATGTAAGATTTCCATTCCGGTAAATACACTCAATACATTAACCGCCTTCTTACTACCATTAACAGGGAAGAAAAATATGATCGTTACCACTACGATTACAATGATTAACAACATCATCATATATCGTTTATATTGCCTCATCTTATTGACCCCTTTTATACGAAGAATTTATGACCTCCTTTTCATACGAATATCACACATAAAGGTTTCAATTTTACAAAAATTCACTCTATCATTATAAAACAACAGAAAAAAACTGCTACACCTCGTGTAACAGTTTTTTAAGCTATTTAGTTACCTTTCATATCTAATGCCCAAGTACCACCACGGAACACTGGCTCCGTAGTACCATCAGATTTAACGCCATCAATGTCTAACTCTTTAGAGCCGAACATAAAGTCAACATGTGTCAAGCTATCGTTAACACCATGCTTATCCAGCTCTTCTTCAGACATCGCTGATCCACCTTCAATATTCGTCGGATAAGCTTTACCTAACGCGACATGACAAGATGCATTTTCATCAAATAATGTGTTATAGAAAAGTAATCCAGACTGTGATACAGGTGATTCATGCGGTACTAATGCAATTTCCCCTAAGCGGCTTGCACCTTCGTCTGTCTCTAATAAATGTTTTAGAGTATCTTCCCCTTGCTCCGCTTTAAAATCAACGACTTTACCATCTTTGAAAGTCAATGTAAAGTTATCAATTAAGCTTCCACCATAGTTTAAAGGCATTGTACTAGAAATAGTTCCATTAACACCATATTTATGCGGCATGGAGAATACTTCTTCTGTAGGCATGTTTGGATTAAACGTAATTCCTTTTTCAGAAACTGCGGATCCACCTTTCCAAATATGGCCTTCAGGAAGTTCCATTTCTAGGTTAGTACCTGGTGCTTTGAAAATAAGCTTCTTGTAATTCTTCTCATTTAAAATTTCACGAGCTGTTTTTAATGTTTCATTATGTGCATCCCATGCTGCGATTGGGTCTTCTTGATCCACACGCACGATTTTCACAATAGCTTCCCATAAACTTTCTATTGCATCTTCTTTTGATTTATCAGGGAAGATTTTTTGTGCCCAATCCCCTGTAGGTATCGAGATAATTGTCCATGTAATCTTATCATTCATGGTATATTTACGGAAATTAGACATTGCTTGTGCAGCAGCTTTATTTGCCTTTGCTACACGGGTTGGATCAACATCTTTTAGCAAATCTGGATTAGTGGAACGGATGTTTAACACCGCCGCACCGTCTTCTGCAAATGAATCATGGAGCTTCACTTTCCACTCTGGATAATCCGCAATTACTTCATCTGGTGCATTTTCAAATTTCAATAAGGTTAGTTCATCGTCTACCCAGTTAATATGTACATCTTTTGCGCCTAGTTCATATGCTTTACGGACAACCAATTTAGTGAAGTCTACCCCTTCAAGTGGCGCATTAATCATTAAGGCTTGTCCTTTTTGTAAATTAACGCCAGTACGTAATGCTAACTCTGCGTATTTTTCTTGTATTTGTTGTGATACCATGTAATAACCTCCAATTAGTAATTATTGAGATAATGCTATTATTTCACAAATTAAGAAAATAGCCAACTACATGAGTTTATATTCGGATAGGATTTTTCTGGAAGATAGTAGAGACAAAGATAGTATCTGCATGTATAAGAAAACGAATTTTACACGTTGAAAAGGTTGTGATACAATTCATTTAGTTACTTTTTGTAAGCTAATGAATTGTTTCGATTCCATAAGAGTGAGGTGATCCTATGAGTGAATTATGTCCACGCTTCGAAAAAGCTATGCAGATTATAAGCAAACGTTGGGTTGGATTAATTCTTTTTGAATTATTAGATGGGCCGAAACGTTTTTCCGAAATGGAATCGAATTTACCGATAAGTGGAAGATTGCTTTCTGATAGACTTAAAATGCTTGAAAAAGAGGGCATTGTCATACGTCATATATATTCTGAGTTTCCTGTTCGTATTGAATACTCACTATCCAAAAAGGGTGAGTCATTACGCCCTGTTATTCAAGATATTCAAAATTGGGCTAATGATTGGATTGCGGAAGAAGAAGTTAACTAGAGAGAAATATACTATATGAAAACCCGAATGAACTCTATTGTAAGAGCTTATTCGGGTTTTCATTAATCTGTATTTGTTACAGGTAGGCTTACTGTTGAATAATATGCTAAGTAATGTTGATACTTTTATTCCTGATATGTTTCCCCTTCATAAACTCCAATAATACATAGGCAGCTACTCTACTTGTCATATTTCGAAAATCAAGGGTAGGGTCGATTTCTACTATATCTAGTGCTTTTACTAAATCATGTTGAGCAGCGTCATAAATACCATGTAACAGTGTAACACTGTCCATTCCTCCGGGGCCAATTGCTGGACAGCCTGGTGCAAAGGCTTGATCTAACACATCCATATCCACTGATAAATAAATAGCATCTACTCGTTTTGTTAATGTTGTTAATTCATTCGCCAGTATATTAGAGAGGCTTTGGTCTCGTACTTGTTTCATAGTATAGACAGTTACCCCATGATCCATTGCATACGTATGATAGGCTTTTGCATTGGTGAAGTCTCGGATTCCAATTTGCACTAGATTTCCCCCTGAAATAACTTTATCCTCTAGTAATCTTCTAAACGGGGTCCCATTTGTCGGTCCACCATCCTCTGTATTACGTAAATCATGGTGGGCATCGAACTGAATGACACCAACTTCTCCATATTGTTCTCTAAAAGCCTTAATAGCCGAATAACTTACCGAATGATCTCCACCAAGTAGAAACCAGTTCCTTACATCCTCCTGTTGAAATATATCGGAAAGCCCTATACGAATCCTCGCCTGGCTATCGTTAATATCAGTTGGATGCATCTCAATATCACCGAAGTCAACTATTTCCTCATGTAAATCAAACGTTTGTTCACCGGAATATACGGTATAACTCTGCAGCGCTTCCCGTATCGCAGTAGGAGCAAATGCTGCACCTGAATGACTAATAGATGGCTTGGATAATGGAAGCCCGACCATCCCATATGAAATTGCTTTCCCCCTAGTCCAGGTTGTTAATAACTCCTTTGCTTTCTTCGTATATCGGTCTTTAAATATCGCCTGGCCAGCTGGCTTTAAATAACGAAACTCCTTCATCGTAGCCCCTGCCTTTCATAGATTACCTTGCCGTTTTTAATCACTGTATTCGTATGATTAACACCATAATGATATGGGATATAGAGATAATTCGGTGCATCCCAAACAACAATATCCGCCCTTCTACCAATTGCAATAGAGCCTGCGACATCTCCTCTGCCAATTGCACAGGCAGCATTAACCGTTACAGCATGCCATATCTCTTCGGGGGATAATTTTAACTTAAGAGCCGCAATGGACATGATTAATTGTAGATTTTCTGTAACCGAGCTCCCTGGGTTAAAGTCTGTTGAGATGGCAATGGCCGCTCCGGCATCAATCATCTCACGTGCTCTAGCATAATCATCCTTCCCTAGATAAAAGCTAGTACCCGGTAAAATAACACCAATCGTATTCGAATTGGCCAATTTTTCTATTCCTTCATCAGACGTTACAGCAAGATGATCACCACTAATAGCGCCAAGTTCCACCGCCAGCTCTGTACCACCTAATGGGTCAATTTCATCGGCATGGATTTTTAAGCCAAACCCTTTTTCCTTCGCCTTCTTTAAATAACGCCTTGACTGGGGAACAGAGAAGACACCTGTTTCAGTAAAAATATCTACAAATTCTGCAAGGTTTTCTTGTTTGATTTCATCAAACATCTCACTCATTTCAAGAAGAAATGCCTCCGGGTCATCCTTGTAATGAACTGGAATGGCATGGGCACCTAGAAACGTAGAAACAATATCTAACGGATGCTGGTCATTTAATGCTTTAACAACACGTAGCTGTTTCAGTTCCGTCTCACGATCCAGACCATAGCCACTTTTTGCTTCGACAGTAGTAATCCCATATGCAGCCATTCGATCCAAATGGAATAACGCCTTCTCTAGAAGACTTTCATATGAGGCTTCTTGTGTCGCCCGTACGGTAGATAATATTCCACCACCTTGTTTTAAAATCTCTAGATATGGCACGCCTTGTTGCTTCAGAGCTAGTTCCTTTTCACGAGAACCACCAAACACTAAATGGGTGTGTGGCTCCACAAGCCCAGGTGTTACTAAACTACCATTTGCATTAATTGTTTGCGTGGCTTCTAGTATAGTAGCTTCTTCCGAGGAACCTATCCAAACCACTACCCCATCCCTAATTCCGATTGCTGCATCATGCCATATCGTTAATGCGTTCATATCGGTACCTTTTACTGGGCCTTTTTTATCCATCGGTAAAAGCTCGCCAATATTTGTAATGAGTAAATCAACTTGCACCTACATTACCCCCTCATCGGTATTGTGATATGATGTTCATCTGCAAATTCCTGCGCTTTTTCGTATCCAGCATCAGCATGGCGAATAATTCCCATCCCTGGGTCTGTTGTTAAAACCCTTGCTAATCTTTCCTTTGCTAAGTCTGTACCGTCTGCTACAGCGACCATTCCAGCATGTAGTGAGTAGCCCATTCCAACTCCTCCCCCATGGTGGAAAGAAATCCAAGAACCACCAGCAGCTGTATTAATCAATGCATTTAATACTGCCCAGTCCCCAATTGCATCACTGCCATCCTTCATTCCTTCTGTTTCACGATTTGGTGAAGCAACAGATCCACAGTCTAAATGATCACGACCAATGACGATTGGCGCCTTCAACTCTCCGTTACGAACTAGCTCATTGATTGCCAAGCCCATTTTTACCCGTTCCCCATAGCCTAACCAACAGATTCGAGATGGTAGACCTTGAAAAGCAACTTTTGCCTTTGCCATATCAATCCAGCGAATAAGGGGTTTATTTTCTGGAAATAGCTCTTTAATTAACGCATCCGTACGATAAATATCCTTTGGATCACCAGATAACGCAGCCCAGCGGAATGGACCCTTCCCTTCACAGAACAATGGGCGAATATAAGCTGGCACAAAGCCAGGAAAGCTAAACGCTTTTTCAATCCCCTCATCCTTGGCAACTTGTCGAATATTGTTCCCGTAGTCAAATACTATCGAACCTTGTTCCAGGTAGGTCAACATCGTATCAACATGTTTCGCCATACTTTGCTTTGCTAATGTCATATACTTGTCAGGGTCTGCTTTACGGAGTGCTGCCGCTTCTTCCACCGAGTAACCTATCGGAATATACCCATTTAACGGGTCATGTGCGGAGGTTTGATCTGTCACGATATCAATCTTAATATCCTTCTGCAAGAGAGCTTGATGAACCTCTGCTGCATTGCCAAGTAATGCAATGGATAATGCCCTTCCTTCTGCTTTGGCTTCCTTAGCCCATTGGATGGCTTCATCGATACTATCTGTCATCACATCACAATATTTCGTCTTTAAGCGTTTTTCAATACGGTCTCTATCTACCTCCACTGCTATGACAATTCCTTCGTTCATGGTTACTGCTAAAGGTTGCGCTCCACCCATTCCCCCAAGACCAGCAGTTAATGTAATGGCTCCTTTTAAAGTCCCACCAAAGTGCTTTTTCGCAACTGCAGAAAATGTCTCATACGTTCCTTGTAATATCCCTTGTGTTCCGATATAGATCCAGCTTCCTGCTGTCATTTGCCCATACATCATTAATCCTTTCTGATCGAGCTCATGAAAATGCTCCCAGTTAGCCCATTTCGGTACTAATACCGAATTAGAAAGCAGCACTCTTGGAGCGTGTTTATGAGTCTTAAAGACTCCAACAGGCTTACCAGATTGAATCAGCATTGTTTCATCGTTTTCCAAAGTTTGTAAGGTGCGTACAATCGCATCAAATGCATCCCAATTTCGTGCTGCTTTCCCAATACCTCCATACACAACAAGCTCTTCTGGATTCTCTGCCACCTCTGGATCTAAGTTGTTATACAGCATTCTCAGAGCTGCTTCCTGCTCCCAACCTTTACACGCTAATTCCAGCCCCTTTTTAGCACGTACCTCTTTTCTTTTCATACATCTTCCACCTCTCCAATTTGATTCATAACCTCACTTGCACCTGATTCCTTCAGCCAAGCAGTTAACCTTTCTATATCTGTTGAAAACACGCGATCCTTTCGAATACTTGCAACTACCTTTCGAGCTTTGTTGTAGAACGCTCTCGTACTTGTGGCCATCTTTTCAACGCCTCGATATTCCACCGCCTGCATCGCACAAATGAGTTCAATCGCAATTACCCTTCTTGTATTTTGCAACATGGTTAGTGCATGCCTTGCAGCAATCGTTCCCATACTGACATGATCCTCCTGATTAGCTGAAGAAGGAATCGAATCGACACTAGCAGGATGGGCCAAGGTTTTATTTTCGGAAACGAGCGCTGCTGCACTATATTGCATAATCATCGCTCCCGATTCTAACCCAGGATTCGGACTTAGGAACGCTGGTAAATCATTTAATTGAGGATTAACAAGGCGCTCAATTCTTCGCTCGGCAATATTAGCTAGTTCTGCAATGCCAAGCTTTAAAAAATCCATCGTAAAGGCAATAGGCTGACCGTGAAAATTACCACCAGATATAACCTTCCAATCCTCTGAGAAAATTAATGGATTATCTGTTACGGCATTCATCTCTGTCGTTAATTTTTCTTTAGCATAGTGAAGTGTTTGCCATGAAGCTCCGAGAACCTGTGGGATACACCGTAATGAATAGGCATCCTGCACTCGAAGTTCTCCTTGTGAACTTAATAGCGTGCTATCGTGTAGACTATGTCGCATTCGTTTTGCTACATCTATTTGCTCTTGATGTCCTCTAACCCGGTGTAAATCTGCATCCAATGCATCTCTAATGCCACGTAACCCCTCCATCGTCATGCAAGCAGTTAACTCACTTTGATGTAATAACTTTTCCATCTCTAAATACGCCACAACCCCGGTTGCAGTCATCGCCTGTGTTCCATTAATTAATGCTAAACCTTCTTTTGCTTTTAAGATTAAAGGTGTTAGCCCATTACCTTGTAATGCGTCCATGCTTGGCATCCGCTTTCCTTGATAAAACACTTCTCCCTCACCCATCACTACTAGAGCAAGATGGGATAATGGAGCCAAGTCACCACTTGCACCAAGAGAGCCCTGCTGGGGAATGACCGGACAAATGTTAGCATTGACTAGATTTATTAATGATTGAACTAGTTCAACCCGAACACCAGAATATCCTTGGGCAAGTGCATTTGCTCGAAGTAGTACCATTGTTTTACTAATTTTTTCATCGAAGGGTTCGCCTACACCACAAGCATGGGAGTGAATTAAATTTAGTTGCAGTGCTTCTAAGTCTTCATCACTAATTCGATGGTCACTTAACTTGCCAAAGCCCGTATTGATTCCATACATCACTTTTTTATCCTGGAGCATTTCCTCTACGATTTCGCGATTCTGTTTTAGTTTCTCTCGTTGACGATCACATAAAACGACTTGTTCATTTTGGAAAACAATCCTGCCAACATCATCTAACGTTAAGGATTTTCCTGTTAATACAATCATTACGACACCCCTTTATAGCATCACGTTACTAAGTTAAAGTGAACAAAGTAAAAGGAGGCTAGGTATATTACCTAACCTCCTTGATTATGGACAATTACTATATATAATGGATGGACTGATTTCATTACCATACCCCATTTACAATTTTCTTACTTTTCTTTATTTTAAACGCTTTCATTAGCTATTGCAATATATTGTTTAGGAGTAATTTCCCAATTATTAAGCAATCAAAACCACCAGTGTGAACTGGTGGTTTGCTCTGCGGCTGGAAGCCTCTATTACCGGCCTCGGCCTTAAAGGCCCACCGAACAGTTTCCCTTCTGCACCACATTCACTCACTGATTCTAAAGAA
>NZ_JBCPXV010000060.1:0-15879 GCF_039581225.1 Ornithinibacillus proteolyticus
TTTCATTGAAAATGCCTCTATACTACTACCGCGCTCCGCTTGCTGGCCTCATCTTTGGTGTTGAAGTCGTAAGACTTCAACACCAAAGATGAGGTATATGTTCTCCCATAAACATTTTACTCTAACTGATTACTACCATTTAGAACTTCATTTGGTGCTAAGACTATAGAAATTGGAGTATGGTAGTCTAGTTATCAATCCATTCTTCCAAACCATTTCGCACTACGTCTACAGACTACTTGAACAACTCGAAAGCAAATAAATCAATCGTTTCCATCCAACTAAGCAATTGGTGTTTTCCATTAATCTCATTGGTTTCGTTCGCATAAATTTTACAATCCAATGTAATCCGTAAAAAACCTAACGCTTCGATCAAAATCAAAAAAACTTGTTGACAGACTTCTCTATGTTACATATAATGTGAAACTATAACATTGAAGAAGAAAAAATATTTTCATAAATAAAAAGGCTACGAAAGGATCACAGTAGTGCTTTATCTCCCTGTCCCAGAGAGCTGATGGTGGTGTGAATCAGTCAAAGATAAGCATGAATTACAATCCCGGAGCTTCTTTCTCGAGTGAATTCGAGAAAGACGGTCATTGATCGTTAACCAATTAGAGTGGTGAAAATCTTTTTCACAACTAGGGTGGTACCGCGAATACATTCGTCCCTACTGATTAACTTCAGTAGGGACTTTTTATTTTCCCATAAATAAGTCTACCCTACTTCAAAATTAAATAACACAAAAGCAAGGAAAGGATCTAAAGTAGTGTCTTATCTCCCTGTCCAGAGAGCTGATGGTTGGTGGAAATCAGTCATAGATAAGCATGAATTACAATCCCGGAGCTTCTTTCCCGAGTGAATTCGAGAAAGACGGTCATTGATCGTTAAACATAATGAAGAGGTGAACTATAACTAGTTCGCAATAAGGGTGGTACCGCGATTAAAATCGTCCCTGTCGTTTATACATGAACGACAGGGACGATTTTTTTGTATGAACAATACTATTACACACAGGAGGAATAGAAAAATGATGGTCAATGAATTAAGTGAGCTACGTAATCAAATCGATGAGGTCAACTTAAAAATACTCGCTTTATTAAATCAACGCGGGCGTATCGTCCAACAAATTGGAGAATACAAAGAAAAGCAAGGAGTAGTACGATTCGATCCGGTTCGCGAGCGGCAAGCACTAGATTTTATTATGGAACACCATGAAGGACCTTTTGAAGCATCTACAATAAAACATATCTTCAAGGAAATATTCAAAGCTAGCTTAGAGCTTCAAGAGGATGAACAGAACAAAGCATTATTAGTATCAAGAAAGGCACATCCTAACGACACCATTGTCGAGATAAATGGTACCAAGATAGGCAGTGGGGAACAGCATTTCATCATGGGACCGTGTGCTGTAGAAAGCTATGAGCAAGTCAAAGCTGTCGCATTAGCGATGAAAGCCCAAGGTCTTACACTGATGCGAGGTGGCGCATTTAAACCACGTACCTCGCCATACGATTTTCAAGGACTTGGTATGGAAGGATTACAGATTTTACGTCAAGTAGCGGATGAAGTGGGAATGTCTATTATTAGTGAAATCCTAACCCCTCATGATGTAGAAATTGCTTTAGAATACACGGATGTGATTCAAATTGGTGCTCGTAACATGCAGAACTTTGAGCTACTAAAAACAGTCGGAAGAGTAAACAAGCCTATTCTGCTAAAACGAGGACTAGCAGCAACCATAGAGGAATTCATCCATGCAGCAGAATACATTCTCGCCCAAGGAAATGATCAAGTCATTCTGTGTGAGCGTGGAATTCGCACCTATGAGAAAGCAACGCGCAATACGTTAGATATTTCTGCTGTACCTATTTTGAAAAAAGAAACACATTTACCGGTTGTTGTCGATGTTACCCATTCAACTGGTAGAAAGGATTTACTATTCCCAACTGCAAAAGCCGCTCTAGCCATTGGAGCCGATGCGATTATGGCAGAAGTTCATCCGGACCCTACTGTCGCCTTATCGGATGCGCAGCAGCAAATGAATATTCCTGAATTCCATGAGTTCATGGACGGACTTAAAGCATTCAAAGAGAAACTATCCTAAGGAGGAACATGACTATGCGATTTTTAACAGCAGGAGAATCTCACGGACCACAGCTAACTACCATTATTGAAGGGCTACCTGCCGGAATGGAGCTAACTGCCAGTGATATTAATCGTGAGCTAGCAAATCGACAAAAAGGCTATGGCCGTGGAAAAAGAATGCAAATTGAAAAAGATCAGGTGACAATTGCAGGCGGCGTTCGGCATGGATATACACTCGGCTCCCCCCTTGCACTAGTCGTGGAGAATAACGACTGGAAACACTGGACAGACGTGATGGGAATCGAACCCATTGAAGAGGAAGAGGCAAGTGGCATTAGACGTAAAGTCACGCGCCCACGCCCAGGCCATGCGGATCTAGTTGGTGGGATTAAATATGGTCATCGCGACATGCGTAATGTACTAGAACGCTCATCTGCCCGTGAAACTACGGTTCGAGTCGCAGCAGGAGCCGTTGCGAAAAAACTCCTCCATCTCCTTGGCATCGACATAACAGCCCATGTCATTGAAATCGGCGGAATCCAAGCAAAAGATCGGGATTTCCGTGATATTACCGATTTGAAGCAACGCACAGAGATTTCCCCGGTGCGCTGTTTTGATCAAACTAAAGAACAGCAAATGATGGATGAAATTGATGAAGCAAAGAAAAATGGGGATTCCATCGGAGGAGTCGTAGAAGTAGTAGTCGAAGGAATGCCACCAGGGGTTGGCAGCTATGTCCATTACGACCGGAAGCTCGATTCTAAGCTAGCCGCAGCCATTGTCAGTATCAACGCATTTAAAGGGGTAGAATTTGGTTTAGGATTTGAGATGGCTAGAAAGCCTGGCAGTCAGGTGCATGATGAAATTCTTTGGAATGAAGAAACCGGCTATGTCCGAAACACGAATCGATTAGGTGGTTTTGAAGGTGGAATGTCGACTGGAATGCCTATTGTTGTCAGAGGCGTTATGAAGCCAATCCCAACCTTATACAAGCCGCTTCAAAGTGTCGATATCGAGACAAAAGAACCGTTTACTGCAAGTATTGAACGATCGGATAGCTGTGCTGTTCCTGCCGCAAGTGTTGTTGCCGAAGCTGTAGTAGCCTGGGAGCTTGCTGCAGCTATTACCGAGCAATTTACTAGTGATCGCATGGATGCATTAAAACAAGCTGTGGCAGAACAGCGGAACTATGCCAAAACATTTTAACCTAACCTAGGAGGACTCGTCATGAAATGGAAAGAGCAAATTCTACCGTTACGCGCATATCAACCAGGTAAATCCATTGATACGGTGAAAAAACAGTACCACCTTGAAGAAATTATCAAACTAGCTTCCAATGAAAACCCGTATGGCTATTCACCAAGTGTCGATCAAGCATTACTAAATGGGGATTCATCCTATACCTTTTACCCAGATGGAAGCGCAGCGGACTTAAAATCGACACTAGCCTCCCATTTACATGTAGAGGAAAATCAGCTCCTCATTACGAACGGTACCGATGAATTAATTCAAATCATTTCACGTGCCATGCTAGAGCCTGGAAAGAATACGGTGATGGCTGCTTGCACCTTTCCACAGTATAAGCATGCCGCTATTATTGAAGGTGCCGAAGTACGTGAAGTGGAGCTAGTCAATGGATTCCATGATTTGAATAAGATGCTCACTAAATTGGATGATCAAACCGCAATTGTGTGGGTGTGTAATCCGAATAACCCTACTGGGACATATATCCCGGAAGAAGAAATTCGCCGATTTTTACTACAGGTTCCAAGCGATGTATTAGTTGTTCTCGATGAAGCATATCAGGAATATGTGACCGAGCCATCTAATTCCCTTTCACTTACACAACAATTTTCGAACTTGATTATCATGCGAACTTTTTCTAAAATTTACGGTCTTGCAAGCTTTCGGATTGGATACGGCATATCCACTAGCACTACTATTCAGTTCTTAGAGCCTGTACGTCTTCCGTTCAACACAAACGTCTTAGGTCAACTAGCAGCAACAGCCGCTCTCTCAGACCAAGATTTCGTACAAAATTGTCGAGCACAGAATACAGCTGAGTTACAACAGTATTATGGCTTTTGCGAGGAACATAATCTACCTTACTTTCCTTCACAAGGGAATTTCATCTTAATTAACGTAAAACGAGATGCTGATGAAGTGGCGGAATATTTATTAACCAAAGGACTGATTGTACGTTCTGGGAAATCATTAGGATTTCCAACCTCCATCCGCATTACCATTGGCAAAAAAGAGCAAAACGAGAAGGTAAGAAATGCATTACAAGAACTAATTACCGAAAAAGTTACGCCATAAACAACAGGAGGTATTGGCATGCATGGTAATATATTAATTGTAGGACTAGGGCTAATTGGTGGATCTTTAGCCCTTGCCATAAAAAAACAGCATCCAAAAGCACGAATCTATGGTTATGATGTAAATACTACTGAACTAACTACCGCTAAGTCGCTACATGTAATGGACGAAGAAGCTACTTCTCTACGTGAAGGTGCAGAAATAGCGGACGTCATCATCCTGTCTACTCCTGTTTTACAAATGGAGAAAGTAATGAAGCAATTGTCACAGATCGAATTAAAGAATGATGTCATCATAACCGATACTGGTAGTACGAAGCGTGGCATAATGAAACTCGCAGAACAGCTATGGCATAATACCAACGTAACCTTCATCGGCGGACATCCGATGGCAGGCTCACATAAATCCGGGGTAGAAAGCGCAAAGGATCACCTATTCGAAAATGCCTATTACGTTCTCACCCCTTCTAACCATTCGCTCACTCGAGTGGATGAGCTAAAGCAATGGCTCTGTGGAACGAATGCAAAATTCCTAGTAGTAGACCCTAAAGAACATGACTATGTTACTGGCGTTATCAGCCACCTCCCACATATTATTGCATCTGCTTTAGTTAATCTCGCAAGAAAAGAGGATGAAAGAAATCCTCTGATTAAAATGCTAGCCGCTGGAGGGTTTCGAGATATTACACGAATCGCATCCAGTAGTCCACAGATGTGGAAGGATATTGTATTTCAGAATCGCAGCAATTTATTAAGATTAATAAACAAGTGGATAGAGGAAATCGAGAAGTTCCAGCAAGTGTTAGAAAGAGGCGATGACCTAGCCATTTCTCACTTCTTTGCAGATGCAAAGAAATACCGTGATTCTCTTCCAGTTCGTGCTAAAGGCGCCATCCCTGCGTATTATGATTTATATGTTGATGTCCTTGATGTCCCTGGAGCCATTGCAAAAGTCACGACATTACTTGCTGAGCATGGGATAAGCATTACAAACCTGCACATTATGGAAAATAGAAAGGGACTGCTTGGCATTTTACAAATTAGCTTTTCAAAGCATAACGATCGTAGTAAAGCACAAGCACTCCTAACCTATCATAACTATAAAACCGATGAAACGGCCTAAGGAGGATAAACATGACAAGACAAAAATTAAGCAAAGTGGAACACGGTCTTTCTGGAACTATCCATATACCAGGAGATAAATCCATCTCCCATAGAGCGATTATGTTTGGCGCATTAGCGAAGGGTAAAACAAGTGTAACAGGCTTTCTTCCTGGTGAAGACTGCTTAAGTACGATTTCCTGTTTTAGACAACTAGGAGTTAATATTGTGCAAAATGGAACCCAAGTAGAAATTAATGGGCTCGGAATCGAACACCTACAGGAGCCGAAGGAAGTACTCGATGTCGGAAACTCTGGTACTACCATTCGACTTCTGTCCGGAATTCTTGCAGGACTTGGATTTTATTCCTGTATCCAAGGGGATGCATCCATTGCTAAAAGACCGATGAAGCGAATCGTCGACCCACTACGTTTAATGGGAGCAAATATTGATGGTAGACAAGGCGGTATGTATACACCACTAACCATTAGAGGGCAAAATTTACATGGGATTCAATATGAATTACCAGTTGCCAGTGCCCAAGTAAAATCCGCCATATTATTAGCTGGATTATTAGCGGACGGAACGACTACCGTTATCGAACCCGAACGTACACGTGATCATACGGAAAGAATGCTGCATGCATTCGGAGTATCCGTAAACAGGTCAGGAAATTACGTATCGATTAAGGGAAAACAACCGTTAACTGCGACTAGCATCGACGTCCCAGGCGATATCTCATCTGCTGCATTCTTTTTAGTGGCTGGAGCCATTGTTCCTCAAAGTCACATTACCTTACACCATGTCGGAATCAATCCTACTCGAACTGGAATTATCGATGTACTGTTAAACATGGGTGCCACCTTAACTACTTTTAACCAAAACGAAGAAGTAATGGAACCATACGCAGACATACAAGTGAAAGCTTCTACCCTACATGGAGTAGAAATCGACGGTGAAATTATCCCTAGACTAATTGATGAAATTCCGATTATCGCCCTAGCTGCAACTCAGGCAGAAGGAACGACTGTCATTAAAGATGCAGCAGAACTCAAGGTAAAAGAAACGAATCGCATTGACATCGTAGCACAAGAACTGAGTAAGATGGGAGCACATATTGAACCAACAGAAGATGGCATGATCATTCATGGCAATACGAAATTAAAAGGTGCCATTGTAAATAGCCACGGAGATCATCGAATTGGAATGATGTTAGCAATTGCCAGTACGATTGCAGAGGGAGAGACTATCCTGGAAAACAGTGAGGCGATTGATGTTTCTTATCCTGGGTTTTTTGGGAGTTTGAGTGAATTGGGGGGACAGTAAACTCGTCCCTCTAGTCTTCCCTCATTTTTTCGTTTAATCCCACCTCCTTCGGAAACACTAACCATAAACGTATTATTTTTCATATAGAAGGAGAGAAACAATGACATTTTCGGATAACTTTCGAATGGAGAGAGATACACTCGGTATGATCAAAGTACCAAAGAATTCCTATTATGGTGCCCAAACACAACGTGCAGTAGAAAACTTCCAAATTAGCGGTAAGCGCCTGCCCCGTTCCTTTATCCGTGCACAAGGAATCATTAAAGCCTCAGCCGCTTCCGTAAATATGGAGCTGGAAGTACTCCCCTCCTCCATTGGAAAAGCCATTATCCAAGCTGCGGAAGAAGTGATAGAGGGGAAATTAGATGATTACTTTGTTGTAGACGTGTATCAAGCTGGAGCAGGTACATCCCAGAACATGAATGCCAATGAAGTCATCGCAATTCGAGCTACTGAATTATGGACAGCAAAACAAGACCACCTTCGAATTCATCCTAATGACCATGTAAATAAACACCAATCGACTAATGACACCTTCCATGCCGCTATGCAAATCGCTGCATCCGAAATCATCGTCCATAAACTATTACCGGCATTACAAGAGCTTTACACTGAACTAGATCGGAAGTCAATTGAATTTATGCCTATTGTAAAATCCGGAAGAACGCATCTTCATGATGCAGTACCCATGCGTTTGGGCCAGGAATTTGCTGGATATGCCGAAACCATTCGTTCCATGATTCAACAATTAGAGTGTTCCTCTGACAAACTGTATGAAATCGGGCTTGGCGGAACAGCGATTGGTACAAAGGTTGACACCCATCCAGACTACGCAGCAAAAGTCCTTGAAGAAGTAAAGAAGCGTACACAGCTTCCCATTCGAAGCCCAAATAATATCTTTGAATTCATGCAAAATACCGGAGCACCTATACGAGTCATGGCTACCTTAAAAGAATTGGCTGTTCATCTAATTAAAATTACGAGTGACTTAAGACTTCTTGCCTCAGGCCCACGAACTGGATTAGCAGAGATTTCCTTGCCATCTGTTCAACCTGGATCCACTATCATGCCAGGGAAAGTTAATCCAGCTATCTTGGAAATGACTCACATGGTCTGTTGTCAAATCATTGGTTATGAAACAGCCGTAGCCACTGCAGGAACAGCTAGTCAGCTGGAGATAAATGTAATGATGCCCATGATTGCTTACACACTATTAGAATCACTCGAAATCATGTACAATGCCATTTCAACCTTGACAATGAAATGTATCAACGGCATACAAGGAAATGAAGAAATTTGTAAAAATTGGATGGAGTCTAGCCTCGCCTTTGTTACTGCACTAAGTCCAATTATCGGCTATGACCAAGCAGCACAAATAGGAAAAGAAGCTGATGATCAAAATGTGACGATTCGAGAAATATTACAACAGAAAGGGCTATGGACTCCAGAATTGGAGAAAGCTATGGAGCCCAAGGGATTACTATAAATTTAGCGCATGGGGCAATGTTCTTTTTCTTATAGGAAGGAGACAAAAGTCCCTTTCTCCACATTCGTCTATTATAAAAAGTAAAACCCAATGCCCATAACCAAATAAGCAGCGAGTAATATGGCTCCTTCAAACCAATTGGTATCACCATCATTGGTTATCATGATTGTTAACAGTACCGCTGTTACCATACTAATTAATTCTGGCCAAGTAAATACTAGTGGCATAGATGTAGGAAATAGTAGCGATAGCAACACAAGGACAGGTAATACAAACATTGCGACTTGAAGTGTAGATCCTATCGCAATTTCTACGGCTACTTCCATTTTATTTTTATAGGCCATTACTACCGCGGAAGCATGTTCTGCAGCATTCCCAACAGTCGCTACAATGATAATACCAATAAATAGCTCAGACCAACCAAATGATTCTCCAACAATGTCAAATGTCCCAACTAAATGTTCGGAAACAAAGGCTACTGCACTTGTGGCTATTGCCAATATAACGATTGCTTTTAGTTTACCCCATTCCGGTTCTTCTTGTTCCTTCGTTTCTGTTTCTTCCTTTGAACTATTTTGATACAATCCTCGATGAGTAACAAATTTAAACAGTAGCGCCGCAAAATATAATAAAATTAGGATTATCGAAATACCTACACTAAGAACCATCGTATCATGTTCAGTCATATTGCTAGTAAATACTTCTGGAATAACAAAGGCAATAATGACTGCAAATATTAGCATTCCTGCATTATGACGTGCCTCATATTGGTTGAAAGATTGACGTTTATATTTTAGTCCTCCGACAAAGAAAGATAGCCCAGCCACAAGTAATAAATTTCCTAGCACCGAGCCTGTTAGAGACGCTAATACAATTCCTATTAACCCTGCTTTTAATGAGAAAATAGAAATAATAAGTTCCACTGCATTTCCAAAAGTTGCATTCATTAAGCCACCAATTCGTGGCCCTAGAACAATTGCCAGACTTTCTGTCGCTCGCCCTATGAAGCTAGCCAGCGCTACAATTGTTAAACAATACACCATAAACATCATAATAGGTGACCATTCCAAAATCGCGCCCAAAACGGATATCGGAATACCAATCACCACTAAAATCAAGAATATTTTATTCATTCTACTAACACCTCCCTTTTACGGATTAGTGTTAGATTACCCGCACTCGGGAGGTATTATTTATAGATTACAAGGAGATTCATTTTTATTAATTTCTAGATTTAATAACTAAACAGTTACCTAGGTATGTTCACCGCGTCCCACACCACCTGTAGTTCCTCCCTTAATGGGATAATTTCCTCCTTTACCAACACCCTTAGATCCTTTTCTTGACGTTGTTCAATATAACTTTGTGCTTGGTAAAAACTATTAAATAAATATTCCGTAGCCATCAAGATTCGATAATATTCAGCTACTGTTTCCTTATCATCAGGAAGCGAAGTATGTCTTATAATATTGACTCTCCCATTAACTTTATTGTATAACAACTTAGCATCATCGTAATTACCTTCTTTATAATCACCATTCTCATACATGGTAATAAGCTCTTCAGATTCAGCCAGTAGGCTTTCTACTTGTCGTTTAATCTTTCCCCATAATAGTTCTTTATCTATATTCACTTCATATTCTGGTTTGTTTTCGGAATCCTCCCTTGCTGAGTACTTGTTTATTCTAATCTCTGGAACAATAAATCCCCTTAATAAGTGCGATTGCTCCGAGTATATGTCACATAATCCATCCTCACAAGACGTAACAAGTACTTCATTTCCTAAAATGTTGGTTAGATCTACATTTCCTGCAATCAAGTTTAACGCATTATCCGATGTTAAATTATCCCGCTTATCTAGCTTGTCCTTTTCATCATATTCTTTCCATTTTTCAGCATCTCTTTTTGATGTGAATAGCTCAAGCGTAATATCTTCCAAATCATAATATTTCCCGTTCATAATTTCATATTTCTCTTCCTCAGCAGGATTTATTAACTCCTCATACGATAAGGTATTGCTAACGATTGGAAACAAGTAATATTCCCAATGTGTCCTACATTCATGAAATTTGTAATACCCTTTTTCTGTATCCTTTGACATATACCAACATTGCTCTGGAGCATTATAAAACACGTCCTGTACAGGCACTTCAGATGTATTAAAATAGCTTAGATCTGGTTTAACCTCAATCCAAGATTGATTGGCATTTTCATCATATCTTGATTGTAAATCATAAATAAGCGCTCCTTGTGGCTCATACTTTACGATTCTAATATGGCTTTCATTGTCTTCTCCGTTTCCACCAGCAGTTTCAATAAATTCTTCCAGTAGCTCTACATTTCGTAAAGCATTATGCTTAAATACCACATCTGTTTCACTCGGAATATATTCTTCTGGCTCCGTATCTACATCTTCTTGGGATAAATTATCATTATTTCCTGATTCCTTTGTTGTACATCCAGCTAAGATAACAACTAGTGCGATGATAACGATGAACCTATATTTCATTATTCTTCTCATTTTCCACCCTCATATTTAATGATTGTTAAATACATTCTAGCATTTAACTTAATATAATTGAAAAAGCACGTTGCATATTCCTCTCTCTACTTCTTCTCCCTGAATCACTCTTACACCACTTTTTTATTTACCTATTGACAATCCAACCATTACCCATTATATTTACTTATATATTCAACGTTGAATAATCAAAGGAGTATTACTGTGACAAAATTATTAGTATTAGCTATGCTTAGTATCCAGCCAATGTCTGGTTATGAAATTAAATCTATGCTTGAACTAAACGATTCCCCAAGATGGGCTGGTGTTTTGCCCGGTTCCATTTACAATGCGCTTAAAAAGCTTGAAAAAGAGGGTTACATTGAAATAGCCAGTATCGAAAGCAATGGACATCGGCAAAAGGCTATTTATAAAATCACCGCAAGTGGTGAAGCATTTCAAAGAGAGTTAGCACTAGAATGCCTTGGAAACGCCAAAGTCTATTATCCGACAGATTTATATTCCGGAATATCACTCGCTGATCAACTACCTAAAGGAGAAGCAATTGATCACTTAACTAAAAATAAAGAAAAATTATTGCTTGAATCACAAGCTGTAAAAACAGGTTTAAAAGCTAAAGAAAAAGCTCTACAGGGTGAAATTCCCCCATTAACTCGTATTGTATTTGAGCATATGTTTGAAATGATTGAATCACAGCTTCGACTTATCGAAGCTACTATTTCCATCATAAAACAGAAATAACAAAGCCACTAGCAATGGCTTTGATTTTTACTCATATAGTCAAAGTTGAATATACAAAGGAGAATGTGTATGGAATTAATCAATTTTAGCAATGTTGAGAAGAGCTTTAAAGGCAGAAAAGTAATCAGTGGATTGAATTTTTCAATTCACGCAAATGAAGTCGTTGCATTACTTGGCGCCAATGGATCCGGGAAAACGACTACGATTCGAATGCTATTAGGTATCAGCAAGCCAGATAGTGGAAGGATCACGAGATGGACAAAAGACTTTAACCAAAAGGTAGGGGCTCAGTTACAAACAACGCCATTTTTTGAAGGCCTAACTGTCCTAAATAACTTAAAGCTTTTCAATACCTTTTATCAATCTAAGATTACTACTGAAAAGATGGAACGAATATTAAGAGACTACAATCTATTGGATGTAAAGAACACATTGGCTTCTAAGCTTTCCTTAGGCCAACAAAAACGGTTAGCCATTAGTATTACAACCTTACATGACCCTGAATTTGTTATTTTAGATGAACCCTCTGCCGGTCTAGATCCTAGTGGACAACGCGAGGTACAAAACATGATTCGCCACCTAAAGTCGCAAGGGAAAAGTGTCTTATTTTCTTCTCATGATATGTTGGAGGTTCGCAATTTGGCTGACCGCATCCTCATTATGGGGAAAGGAAGATTGCTAGAAGAAGGAAAACCTGAAACATTACTCAATAAATACAAGGTTGGGGATTTTGAAGAACTATTTCATCATCCCATGAAAAAGGAGGAATATTATGTTTAATATAATTGGAATTTCGCTTCGTAAGGATATGAAAGATTACTATCTCTTATTCTGGTCTATTTTTCTACCAATTGGTATATTTACTACCTTATCTCTTTTGGCTATCAATGTTAATGCTAATTTGTTGTTCGGCATTTTAACATTAAGTATCTTTTTTTATTGCTGTACAACGAATAGCTTTGCCATCTTTGCCCAAAGAAAGCGCGGCGTTTATGAATTATTGACCATTACACCATTCTCCTTATGGAAGTATCTTAGCAGCATTACCATTAGCCAAACAATTATTGCCTGCACCGTTTCCATTATTTTATTGATAATCGAAAATGGTATATTTGATTTAACCTTATCGGCAATACAAATTATTATATTTCTTCCCTTTTTCTTTGTCGGTTCATCCTTATTCACGCTAATTGGATTCTGCCTTTCTAGCTTTCCCAAAAACGAAGGGCAACTAAGTATCACGACTAATTTGGTCATGATTCCACTTTTTTTATGTAGTAGCGTGTTTTTCAATCTCGACACTTCTCCTAAGTGGGTTCAATGGATTAGTTGGATTAATCCTGTAGAATGGCTACAATCTGGTTATCGCTCCATTATAGAAAGTCATGTTTCTAATTACTTCTTATCAATTGCCATTCTGTTCACTTTTTTATTACTTTTTCTTTTCCTTTCTAAAATGACGTTTCGGGTACAATAGTTTTCAACTACGAAATACAAACATAGCTCACGTTTTATCACAACGAATACGCTTATTTAGTTTTAAAAAGAGCTCTGATTCCTATATACTAATAAGTAATAAATCAGAACTATAGGAGGTTGCGATGGAAAGAATAATTGGTGATAATCGTGAAGGACATGAATGGTTACTGATTGCTGTTACAATATGCTCTCTACTTACGTTTAAAAAGATACGGACATTAGAGCGTTATAAAAAGAAACTAGAACGTAACTTTAAATACTTTGACTTTTAGAATAATATAGCGGGGGAAAAGAGATGGAGGTTCTCTTTTCCCTTTTTTTATCCTAATGGATAGCTAAGCTTTGACTGGATAATAGACGGATTTAGTTGTTGCTTGTGTTGGAGTTATTCTTCTCAAGGTTAGATTTTTTACTTAGATGTGTTATTTATGAAGATATGGTGATGAGGTTCATTAATTGGGGATATTGTATTCATTGAGTAAGAGAACTTATGTTAGGAAATTAAATAAAAAGACACAGAAAAGAGGAAGGGCTTCATCGTATGCAAGACCTTCCTAGTGTTGTACCTTTATTAACGCGCCCTAGAGGATTCGAACCTCTGACCCACAGCTTAGAAGGCTGTTGCTCTATCCTGCTGAGCTAAGGGCGCAAAATATATCAACATACAATTGTATGGAATCTGTATAAGTTGATCGATAAATTAACTTGCCTAATGGGCCTGAGTGGACTCGAACCACCGACCTCACGCTTATCAGGCGTGCGCTCTAACCAGCTGAGCTACAGGCCCATAAATTAATGGAGCGGGTGAAGGGAATCGAACCCTCGACATCAGCTTGGAAGGCTGGAGTTTTACCATTAAACTACACCCGCATAAAATATAGATTGGTCTATAATAACAGCTTACGAACGGACATGCCCCTACGTCTACTAGCATATTCAAGGACGTTTATTCCTCGAGGCAACTCGTAGTGAATTCGGTGGATGTATCGCTCGTGGCTGGAGTTTTACCATTAAACTACACCCGCATATCCCGGAATATAACATGGTGGCTCGGGACGGAATCGAACCGCCGACACACGGATTTTCAGTCCGTTGCTCTACCGACTGAGCTACCGAGCCAATTAATATAAGCTATACTCTAACTTTGAACAAAATTACATATAACCAATAGTAGCATCTAACATATTTTATGGAGGAGGTAGAGGGATTCGAACCCCCGCGCGGTTTGACCCGCCTGTCGGTTTTCAAGACCGATCCCTTCAGCCAGACTTGGGTATACCTCCATCAAAAATTACAATCTACCAATCTGTTGTTCTAGTACTTGAAGTAATAAATCAGATGGTAAAGTGGAGCCTAGCGGGATCGAACCGCTGACCTCCTGCGTGCAAGGCAGGCGCTCTCCCAGCTGAGCTAAGGCCCCATGTCATAATAATTATATTAGTTTAGAGTTAATGGTGCCGAGGACCGGAATCGAACCGGTACGGTAGTCACCTACCGCAGGATTTTAAGTCCTGTGCGTCTGCCAGTTCCGCCACCCCGGCATTATATTGGAGCGGAAGACGGGATTCGAACCCGCGACCCCCACCTTGGCAAGGTGGTGTTCTACCACTGAACTACTTCCGCTCGATATAAAACTATTTGATATGATGAGCCATGAAGGATTCGAACCTTCGACCCTCTGATTAAAAGTCAGATGCTCTACCGACTGAGCTAATGGCTCATGTTATTTAAGTTATTCTATTTTATATGAGCGTTCTTCAAGGTGGACCCCTGCATCTTCTAGCATATTCAAGGATGCTTATGCTTCGGGGTTACTCGTAGCTTATTCGGTGGAAGTGATGCTCGTTGCTCTACCGACTGAACTAATGGCTCATAGTAAAAAGTGGTGCCGGCCAGAGGACTTGAACCCCCAACCTACTGATTACAAGTCAGTTGCTCTACCAATTGAGCTAGGCCGGCATGATAATTATTCGCTTTTTAAGTTTCTCTTTTTGCCTAATGGACCCCTGTATCTTCTAGCTTATTCAAGGTTGTTTATGCTTCGGGGTTACTCGTAGCTTATTCGGTAGAAGTATTGCTCGTTGCTCTACCAATTGAGCTAGGCCGGCATTTTAAAATGGCGGTCCGGACGGGACTCGAACCCGCGACCTCCTGCGTGACAGGCAGGCATTCTAACCAACTGAACTACCGGACCAAAAAAATGATTTATGATTATATTAATGGTGGAGGATGCAGGGCTCGAACCTGCGACCCCCTGCTTGTAAGGCAGGTGCTCTCCCAGCTGAGCTAATCCTCCACATGGTGACCCGTACGGGATTCGAACCCGTGTTACCGCCGTGAAAGGGCGGTGTCTTAACCGCTTGACCAACGGGCCTAATATGTATAGGCATATCAAACAAAATAATTCCACAGGTAGATTCAAAGAATAAACTTGAAATCTACTAACAAAGACTAATAGCCGTTGTTCTACCCATTAAGGTACTGTGAAATAATTTATTGCCTGGCAACGTCCTACTCTCACAGGGGCAATGCCCCAACTACCATCGGCGCTGAGAAGCTTAACTTCTGTGTTCGGTATGGGAACAGGTGTGACCTTCTCGCCATCATCACCAGACAGGCTTACAGGATGTAAGTCGTTCTGTGTTGTCCACAGGATGTGGACGCTCTAAACAGAACATCATTGAATTCTTTTTAGAATTATACCCTGAAAACTAAATAAGAGTAAACAAACGATATCAAATAAGTTAGTTAAGTCCTCGATCTATTAGTATCCGTCAGCTCCACGTGTCACCACGCTTCCACCTCGGACCTATCAACCT
>NZ_JBCPXV010000061.1:0-15369 GCF_039581225.1 Ornithinibacillus proteolyticus
CATATAGCACGCTTGTTTTTTCGTCCACCACTACAACATCATCATCAGCCGGTGTGCCAATTAGGTTATACTCCTCTGTTCCGTTCGAAATCATTGCAAACGTTGCCTTTTGTGTTGCGGTTAACTCGATAATCGGTTTTGCTTTTGCTGTTCCGTTGTTGGTTAGGGAAGCAGTGTCAGATGGGAATTCGGCTGTGAGTTCTGGACCGTATTTGTACGGGTCGGACCGTCTTATATAAATGGTTGTATCATGACGACCTAAATGCACCTTCTCTCCAGTTTCTTCAGTGTCTTCAACAACCCCATAATAAGTCATATCTGGTTCATCCGGAAAGACAATTGGTACCGGTCCATTTGTTGCTAGAATGGCATTTAGTTCGTCAATTGTTTTACGCAAATCTTTGCTTATTATGCGTATATCAATCTCTAATAACCTAGATGGGACGTCAATAGACGTAACGTGCTCACCATCCATTCCGGGAACCGAAAGAGAATTAATTCTTCTTCTTATTAATCCTCTACCACGTATGTCTTTAATTCGAAAATAGGGATCTAAATCTATTCCGTTAAATAGCAAGTAATCACCCCCTGAATGATTCTCTTATATTATTATCACGATTTATATTTTCCTTTACGTATCGCCACTGAATTTTGCCGACTTTATAGCCGTCCATGTAAATATCTCCAGCTTCAACGTTAATAGTTTGCGCACCCGCTACAGATGTTGTTGTGTTATTAAATACATTCGTGAATTGACCAACTCCAGTTGCATAAGCCATCCTAGATGTTCCTAATGCCTGTTCGGGCGTTGAAGTTTTTAGCATATTAGTGGATAATGCTTCAAGTTCCCTATAAACGGATTTCGCATTTTCTTTAATCCCTAGTGCAATGCCTTCAGGCACCCATTTACCTACCTTATTTTTCATGACTCTCGATGGAGAATGAATATCAAGCGCTCGTTGCATAGTCCTTGCTATCTCGTTTGCTATACTCCTAGCAGTGGATAGGACTCGAGCTCTACCAGATAATAATCCTTGGTTCAATCCCGCCATAGCATTTTTACCAATAGAGTTAAATTGTGTTGGCGTGTTTTTGTATTGCTTAATCATAGACAATGCAAGATTCTGCATTGTTCTGATAACCTTTTTAGTGCCATCGCTGACTCCTAACACCATTCCATCTGTAACGTGTCCACCTATTTCTTTATAAACACGTGATGGGCTTTTAACTTTCAACTTTTTCTTGGTTGACAGCACCGCCTTATCAGCCATCTTTTCTGTGGCCTTTTCCACATCAGAGATACCATCTTCAACACCGCTAACTAATCCTTCTGGCACCATACTGCCAATTTCATCGAAACCAGAACTTTTAATTTGTTCTCGCATGGTTTTTGCGCCATCATCAACGAATTTAACCATGGTATCAACAGCATCCTCAAATCCATCGCCTAACGCTGTTTTAAGGCTATCAGTAGCAGTTTCTGCGCCCTTGTCCATTAATTCAGCAAAACGTTTTAATTCGGTATCACTCATATCAGCTACAACAGCTAATTCTGCTGCTGATTCTGGCCCCATAGTTTCGAGCCATTGGAGAAATCCTTCGTGACCTTCTTTACCTGCCCAATCATATAACTTCGCAACATTTTCTCCCCATTGCTCCGTCATCTTTTGGTTATGTTCAAGGTTTGCAATCATTTCATCAGCTGTAACTTTAGATTCCTCATTCATTCGTTCAAAGGCATTGGTAGCGTTGTCGACTAACTCATCATATGCACTTTTCATGCTGTCAAACGCTTCTTTTTGGGATTCGCTTAATTCTTCATAGGATGTTATTTGCCTGAGATTGCCCGATTCAATGGCTGCAGCAATATTTTCGGTAGACGTTACTATTTGTTGTTCTGTTTCTTCTTGCTGTACAGTCAATTGTGATAAAGTTTCTTTCAATGCAGCTTCTTGTTCGTCTAATTCCTCAAGCGCATCTTTTGCTTCACCGGCCTTAACAACCTTCTCATCTGCTTTTTTATTCCACTCATCTTGCAAGGTATTTATTTCCTCGAGTTGCATTTGAGCTTCATTTTGCTCTTTCATGATTTCTGCTAGTCTTTCTTGTGCTGCCAAGCCACTTTCTTGTTCTTTCATCAGATCAACACGAGCTTGCAACTCCTTAGATGACATGTTCAAAGCATTAGCTTCCTCGTCATAAGCAAGGTTCAGCCCTTCGATTGAGCCGTTTAACGATTCAATGTGCGACTGTAATAAGGCTTTTTCACCAGCAGATTTATTTTCCTTTTTAGCTAATTCTTCTACTTTCTTAGCAAGTTCTTCATTGGCTTTAGCGCTAGCTTTCATTTCGCTTTGATTTTTCTTATAGTTTTCTGCGCTATTATTGATAGATTCATTTAGTTCATCCGTTGATTCAGCAAGTTTTTCAGTCTCCGCATTTAATCTCTTAGCTTCTGCTTCTTTGTTAAACCATTTAACCAAAGCAACAACACCGCCAACTAATGCACCGATGCCAGCAGTTACCCAACCCACTGGGCCTAGGAGAACCTTTATAGCAGTTCCTAGTATACTGATTGCTCCACTTAATCCTACTGTAGCGATAGAAGCAAGACTCATGCCCGAAGCGAGCATTGCTTGTGCTGTAGTAACTATCGCAACTATTTTGTTATAAGCTACAAGTGCAGCAGTCATAAGTTTTTGTTTAGCCATCGCTAAAGTCATAGCTAGCGCCAATTGATTAGTCGCAACCGTATATACTTTTTTTGCTGTAGTAGCAATCGTAACAGCAGTAGTATTGGCGGTGATTGCTGCAGTTGTTAAAGCGATTACTTTGTGTATTGCAAAGGCAGCACCCATACCAATTAAAACTGGTGACAAAGCCCTGACAACAGGCATCACTGCACTTACTGCACTTGCGAAACCTTTTACTATTGGTGTAGTACCTTCGATAACATTCTGTATTACTTTAAAAGATGCGTTAACAATATTTTTCAAGCCATCAATGTTTTGCGCTATATCCTTACCAGTAACTTCTTTTGATAGCTTGTTAAAGGAATCTATGATATTCGCAATACCTCTTGCGGCCGCATTTCGCAAGTTCCCTAAAGATGTAGCAATTCCTAAGCTGTTCTCTTTTGCTAATTTAGCCATGATTCCAGTTCCGGTACCAACTTCAATTAATTTATCGTTAAACTCATCCATGGTGATGGTACCACTTTTTAAAGCGTTGTATAGATCTTGTTTTGCGCTCTTACCAGCAAAACCAAACCCCTCAGCAATCTTAATTAAGCCGACATCCATGGTCTCAGATAACGAATTCCAAGTATCCATTTCCATCTTTCCAGTTTGGAGAGCTTTTAGGTATTGCTCCGTACCTCGTTGAGCATCAGCTGCGCTCGCTCCCGAACCGAGTAAAGCATTATTTAAAGCAAGAGCAGAGTCGGTAGCTTTGTCCATATCTCCAAAAGACGTGTACATACGTTGTGCTGTGGAGGATATTTCATCTAGTTTGGTAGGCAAACCGTCAATTCCATCCGACAACTTCGACATAGCACGTTCAGAATCCTCAGCAGACACACCTAAAGCCTGTAAGACCTTCGGGAATTTATTTAGGGTATCGAATCGACTGATAGCGTCGTCCATGGATGATTTAAGAGTATTAAATGCAGCTACTCCTATTGCGACCAAACCTAATGCAGTAGCAAACTTTTTAATGTCACCAGATGCTTTTTTGGAATTATCGGATACTCCCCCTAAGTTGTCAGAAGCTCCTTTAATATTTTTTCCTGCATCTGCACTACTATCAGCTAAACTGTCCATGCTTTTTTCTGCTGCCTTAATTCCCTTGCTCGAGTCAATACCGGCATCTTCTAATTTGTCTAGCTCCCTAGATGCTATCTTGACCTCTTTACCATCAACTTCTATTGCTATTTTAATAGACCCGTCTGCCATCTAGTCCACCTCCTCCCTAGACTCTTTTAATGCAAACCTTCGCTGTAAATCTTCCATGTTCTTCTTGTGCTCCGCTGAATCGCCTTTGCTTGGTTTCCATGCTCTTATCTCAATGATCCGTTTCATGATGGTATCGCTTGGCAGGCCATGTAATAACGCTTGAAATTCATGCCAATGTAGTTTTCCTTGCTCTTGATAAAGATTCATTCCATAGGCTTGCTTAAAAGATGCAAAAATGTATTCTGCATCTTGCTCTAAGTCGATGAACTGTTCTTTTTCCTCTTCTGGTTGCACTGGCAACGGATTTCCCTTTATGTCATACATAATTGGCTGTTCGACCTTTATATTGATAAATTCTTCATAAATGTAATTCCATAAATCAATAGCTTCTTCGCCTTTTATAGGCTCGTCTAATAGCAGAGCAAGGCATATTTCAGCTTTTTCGTGTTCCCTAAGAGATTTATCAGCGATTACATCAAAAACGTCTAGAACGTTGTCAAAAGCTAAATCTATGGTATAGTCTTTGTCGTCATATGAAAAAGAGGTGACTAATGGGTCGTTGAGACGCATCTAATCACCTACTTCTTTGCATTCTTCTTAGCTAAGTACTCTCTTGCTTTTTCTTCAACTGTTTTTTCTCTTTCTTTTTCTAATTGTTCAATCCGTTCAGCAATTGCTATACCTAATGGATCTAGTGCATTTTCCAACGCAATAATATCAGGATACTTGGTATAGATTCGCTTAAATACACCCTCGCCAAAAATAATGTCATATTGTGCCGCAATAAATTCTTTATTCGCATCAAAAGCCGCATCTACTAACTCAATATCTATGTTTTCTAAATCAACTTCATCTGGAAAATGAATATGTTTCGCTTTTTCTTGTGCTTCCTTTAATTTTTTCTGTGCAATTTCATCGACATTATAAAAACGTCTAAGATTTTCTAATGAGCTATCAAACCATAATTCCAAAGTTCCTAATTTGACAGGAAATCCAGTTCGCTGAATATCAATATTTAATTCTTGCATCCTAGTCATCCTCCTAATTTAAAAATAAAAGAGAGGCATAAAGCCCCTCTTAACCTTCTGGTATTTCTTCTGTTCCTCCATCTTCTGGAGGGTCATTAGGGAGTAATATCAGTTTCCTCAGGGATACGGTCAAAACGGATATTACAGCTAAATGTTTCATATGCGGATGCATCCCCTGCACCAGCAACAATTGCAGAAACAGTAGCACGACCTACCCATTCTTTCTTTCCATCAGCAGAAACGACTTTATGCCAAATCTTACGGCCGTCACCCACTTTATATTTCAAACCTGCAATAAGTGCTTGAGCTGGATCATCTGAATAATAATGTCCCTCTGGTGTATAAGCTCCTGCAACAGAGATAATTTCATTTTCAGGAGTACCATCACCGTCATAATCGCTTGTATTCAACAAGGATCGCTAATCCTTGCCAGCCATTTAAGGCATCTTACATTTTCATGTAAGGCTAGACCATATCTTCATTTTTACCAATACTTTTCTTCGGCTTTTCTTCTCGCCTCGGCAGCATCTTCCAATTCTTCGTATAACCCTAAATAAATTCTTTTTTTATTCACACTAATATTAACTTCCCACTTTCTTCTAGCTTGGTTCCATTTAACTCCACGAATTCCACTTGTATTATCCTTCCTTAGCCTTTGGTTTAAATTCTGGACTCTTCTTGTTACCCAACGACAATTTTCAGGAGAATAATCTTTGCTTGAGTCGATTCTGTCTATTTCCAAGTTGTCTTTATATCCGTTTCGCAAAGCCCATTCGTGAAATTTGGTGTAATCATCTAACCACAGTTGGTATATTTTAATTCCTTGTCCCCCATACCACGGATAACTAATATTTTCGGGATTGTAGCATCTATCTTTCATCATAGCGAAAATATTATATAGCCGGTGCTTCGACAAGCCGTGAATCTTTTGTATGCATCCACAAGACTTAGTTTTCCCTCTATTGAGGTCAGAACCATATGAAATTACATTGTTTCCGCATTCGCATTCACATAACCAACGTGTTTTTCCGTGCTTGTCATTGCTAGTTCTCTCGATAACTGTCAATCTGCCGAATTTTTTGCCTGTTAAATCCAATGCTCTGGTCATACAACTGTCTCCTTTTAAAAATTTGTTTCCTTAGTTATATAATACCATAAGCTTCGGATAAAGTATTGGTAAAAAGCCTCCCGTTTCCACTCGCTTGAGTGTACTCTACTCACTTACACTTTCGTGTGCTTTCGATGGTCGTTGAACGTTCCCTTTAGGGCTTCGCTGCTGATTGTCCAATCCTTGAGATTGTCACACTTTGGTACTCAAGGCTCTAAGGAGTTCCCAGCAATTAGAGAGGTTTAACCAGCGCTGTTAATTTAACGCTGTTTCTTCCGTTTCCTCCTGCGTATCATCACCAATGGTAACAATACCCTTAGCTAACTCTAACCATTCAGTACCTGGTGTTTCTGTACCGGGTACATAGGCTTGTACAAAGTGTCCTCGCAAAGCGTTTTTTAATTTTGGCATTTATTTGCCCTCCTTGAATACTGTTATTTTTGCTTGTACATCCAATAAAAAAACAAACCATCCTTGATCATCAATCTGATTGATAAATGGTTTGTTGGTTATAATTAATTCATCAAATTCAAAACTTCCATCTTGGCTTTCTAGTTCTGTGAGATTTTCCAACTCATTCTGTATAGCCCATAGGGATTCGTGTATCCTTTTTTGAGCCTTGGACTTCATAGCTATCTCATAGTTGAGTTGTTGGTCAGTAGTGCCATCCATGTATTCTGTGGTAACTTGAGAGCCTGGTAATGGATATAGCACAAGTGATTCATCAGTACCTAGATAACCTAACTTACAAGCAAGTGGTAACTGATCAATATCATTAATTCTGTCGCAAAGTCTCTCTATAAAATCCATTACCAATCAGCCCCTTTCTGAAATGCTTTAATCCAATCACTCATAAATAAGCGCTTGGCTTTCATATCCCAACGTGGTCCAGTACCAGGAGTGGTGTAATTGTACATATAATACTTAAACATTCTGTTCGCGTATGGTGTGTTGTAATTAATACCAGTACCATCAATATCAATTGTTGCAGTTTGCCTTAATATCCCATCCTTCATGGGGACAAATGGATTCATATCAGCAAGCGCTTGATTGGCTAGGGCATGCCTACCACGTTTTACATTCTCTTGGCTTAGTTTTTGCCGTGGCACCTTTAAATCGATATCGACTCGAACCATCAGACCACTTCCAACTCATAGGAATAGATTACCTTTTCATATGCTTCATAAATAGGAATAACCTTTGTTACGACGTGATCTTTACCATCAAACTGTAATATTGACTGTTCTTTAAACGTAGGTAAGGGTGTTGTTATACCTTCGTAGCAAAACACCACTGCGTTATATAGCAACTGTTTACCAGATGTCGTTGACGTATATTGCGCACCACGATCTATTCGACAATGATCAATAATAACAGGTGGGTGATATTCGGGTTCTGACCAATTGTTTTCGCCTTTATACTCTAGGTATATAAAGCGATCAATACAAAAATCCTTAGGCGGTTTTGGCATTACCATACGCTCACCCCACTGAACAAAAGCCCTGTCCCTTCCAAGTAGATATAAACATCCTCAGCTATTAAAGGCTTACTCTCATTAGCACCACTAGGGTTGTATCTACTAGCATTCGAAACGCTTGTACGTCCAGCTTGAAACGTCTGTGGTGAGTTGTTGATAGTTTCAAAGGTTGTAGCTCCTAAGTCGTGAAAATACTCAATTTGAGCACATAAACCTAGTTTAAATTGACGTACACGCCACTCGTTATCCTTGCTTATATCTATCTTTTGGTAGAAATGACTCGTTATATTGTCCAACAGCGCAGTAGCTTTTGGTAACAACTTTTTGAACTCGCTATCGGTGATTTGAACAGTATCCTCAGTTAGTTCTTTAAATTCCTCATAATTGAGATAAGCCATGTAGTCAACCTCCTAAAAAGGGGGCGACTATTTGTCGTCCCCTTGATCACTTTCTTGGTTACTGTTTTCGGCTCCCTCTGGATTGTCATTTCCGTTGTCGTCCTCGGGTTTCTTGTTGTCAATACGCTCCAAGAATTCGCCTTCCCACTGTTTTAAATTTTTGATAGCTTCATCTGCACGTTTAACAGTCATTTCGATTTCTTGATTGGCTTCGTAAACTTCTTTCGTTTCTTTATCTCTAAACTGTTGCAACACTTTGTATTTAGCCATTTAGTTCACCTTACCCTTCTGGAATTTCCGGAGTTTCTGAAGTTTCATCTTCTTTAGGTTCAATACGAACAATACGAGACTCGTCAACAAGTGCAACAGAATAATGTTGGTCGGCGTTGAATTTAGTAAGTTTATGATCCATATCACGACCGGTTTCAGCTAATAAACCTCGTTTAAGAAATGTTTTAAGCGCTCCTGATTTCACCGCAAAGCCATGACCATCTTCAATCTTCATGGATCGAACGATTTCCCAACCGAGTAACTCACCAAACGCTCCTGAAACTAGAATTCTATCACCTAAATCAGATGATCTTGTCCAGTTTTGCGCTGCTTCTTTACGTAATTTCGCTGCATCCTTATAAGATAGGAACAGCACACCAGTTGAATCTACATTTTCAAAGTTATCTGGCGCATCGACAAACGCTGTTTCCAGTGCATCAATTAAATCTATATTGATATCGTGTTGAACTGCTAAAGGAGCAGTTAAAGCTGTTTCTACAATATCGTTATCAATTTTAGAAGCAATTGACATACGAATTTGACGTTGCGCCTCTCCTACAGGGTCTCCATAACCCGATAACACAGCTTCATCTGTGATTTTAACCCCTTTTCCAGCCTTTTTGATTGTGTATTGCTCTGAGTCAGTTTCAAGTGCTTCATACTGAATTGCTGCGCCTTCTGCTACATCAGTAGCATCACCAATATATTTTTATTTTGGCACCGTGATTGTTGAACCTGGCTGTCCCTGTAATGTGTCATCTACCGGTGCAATTCGGCTAAATTTGATAGCTTTTGGTAATTGCGCGGAAATCATAGCTGCTAATACTTCTGGATCAATTAGATTTTGTAATCTTGTTAAATCTGGCATGTTTCATCATCCTTTTCTATTGTTTTGTTAGTTCTGCAAATTGTGCAGGGTTGTTAGCTTTTAAATCAGCTAACTCTTGATAGCTCATTTCTGCAAGACTCTTTGTAGTTGGTGAACCACCATTAGGATTGCCCGGTGGAACGATTTGGGGCGAATTTGGTGGTTTTTCTTCTGTCTCAAACAGATACGGATCACTTTCTTTCAAACTCTCAAGTTGGCTGTCTAGACCTTTCAGTACATCACCATCCAGTTTGATAGTGTCCATATCTAGTAATGCTTTTAGTGCTTTAGCATTCTTAACCTTAGCATCAACTAAAGCATTTTCTAACTTGTGCTCAAAAGCTTGTTGTTGCAGTTTTTGTTCATATTCGGTCTTAGTTGTTTCATTCGCTTTCTGCAGCTCATCAATTTTAGCTTTAAGCCCTTCTGCATCAATCTTCTTTAATTCTTCAAGCTGAGTATCACGGTCTGCAAGCTGAGTCTTGTAATCTTCTATTTGAGATTCAAGACTATCAACTTTGTCTGCCTTTGCTTTGGTAGAATTAACTACCTTGCCATGAGCTTCCATAACCTTATCAATTTGTTCATCTGATAAACCTAAAGCTTTTAACTCTTCTCTTGTCATTCCTTATTCCTCCTACATTTGTTAACGCAGTATAGTCTGCGATGGATTAGCCGTTTTACGGATGGCTCCGAATAATTGCATAATAAAAAAGCCTTTTAACGACATGCTCAGGTCAAGTAACTAACGTATGCTACCAACGAGAATTAGATCACTTCCTTTCAGTTAGTACCCACTCCCATTACAATATTGGCACTTTACATCTTTATCTACTGTTCGAACAGGGGAATCGTTAGCCCTTAATCCCATTTGCATTGCCTTTAACGTACCTGTTCCACCGCAGACAGAACATAGATTCATAGAAGGGATTCTTAAGTCTACTTTCATCACTTTATTTTCACGCTCCCTTTTTATAATCAAAATCTTTTAGCAATGTATCTAAAGGTGTATAAACCTTTTCACGCTTATAGTTACGACTCAAATACTCACCATTTTCTTTCAAGTGCATCCGAATAGCTGCTTGTCTTCGTGATACCATCATTCGCCAGTAACCGGCCTTATCACTCTTAAGCGCCTCGGCAATCATAAGATTCTTCTTGTACTTCACGATTTCTCTTTCGATTCGGCGCTGTTTATCTCTAGCTTCAGCAACTCTACGATTCAATTCAGCATCATAGTGAGGCTGATTGTTTGTGTTTACTCCTGGTATAAATGGTACGTGCAAATGGCGACAATTTACGCCACGATGACCTCCAGCAGTTCCATATTCTGCACCCCATGAAGGATCATAAATGGATTTATATTCACTATCATCCGGCATTTCCCCAGGTCTCCTTAGATCAACCACATGACCTTGGATAGCAGAACATTGTTTTCTTGCTCCTACATGACTTGTCACTAGAACGGTGTGGACTCCATACTCACTCATTCTTGATGTGCGCAATTCGTTGTAAGTGTTGCTTAATGTAGATTTGAGCACCATTCTTACGTAAGACTCGAGGCTCCATCGGTTACCTCCGCGGTCAATCATCCCTGAATTGATTCCCTTTTGTGCTAATTCAGTAATAGAACGCTCTAAAGATTGTTCGAATGTGTATAATCCAGTGTTAAACATTGCGGTTGTTCTATTCAATACGTCCTGATAAGCAAGTTGGGCTGTTCCTACGCCATATGCAGTAGTAATAAGTGTCTGGTTCACATAGTTTTCGATTTCTTCCCAAACTTGGTCGTGATAGGCCTTCATAACCTCATCTAAATTATTCGGCATTGACTGAGTAGGATATGGCATAGATCTGTCAATATCCTGTACGATAGCAACACCTGTTTCTTCAAACATTCTCTTAATCTGTGATTCTGCTACATTAGTAACCTCTGATAAGTATTTAGTAACCTCATTGTTGAATAAACGTAACTCTGATAGTTTTTGAGCTTGCCATTCGGTTATGTCTCTTGATCCACGATTCAGCCGCTTGATGATGATACGGATGATTTCTCCTTCAAGCGCGTTGTATAGGTCTGCCATATTACCACTCCAAAGGTCTAATTGGACGGGGGTTATCCTAGGTTTCTTAGGTTCGATACAATCACCTCCCAAAAGAAAAAACCTATCAACTGATAGGTTTAAGCATATTCAAACGTATATCCTTTATAAGTAGGGTACTTCTTTCCAGTCAAAGACTTATGCACATTACTGTAATGCAAATCAAGTTCTTCACAAGCAGCTGTTATCGATTCGTACCAAGTTCTATTACCTTCTCGATCTATGACATATATCGGCTTTCTCAGCCTTTTTGTCCTTGCTTTATAACCCTCGCTATTTGTTACCCTTTCGACTTTATCACCATAAGTTAAATTATACTGATGGTCACACCACTCTAAGTTTTTGTAATGGTTATTGCTAGGGTTTTCGTCAATATGATTAATGACTTCGTATTCCTTCGGGTTAGGGATAAAAGCTTTTGCTACCCATCTATGCACGTACTGTCTATTTCCTTTGTTGTTTTTGTATAGGAATAATGATTGATAACCGTCTTTTCTGGTGTAAGGCTTTTTAAGTGAACCTTTAATGTTTTGAGTGAATCCTTCTTTCTGTTTTACTGTTCTGTCTAAACTCCTAATTCTACCAAGGTTACTTACTTGATAATAACCTTCGTAACCCTCAATATCTTTCCAAACTTCATCTTCCATGATATAATTCCCCATGAAATCAATCCCTTTCTGATTGGTTTCCACACCCTAGGATATGACCAGTATCGCTAGGGTATTTCTATATTCATTATACCATATAAACGTTGATATATCAGTGATTTATCGGAGTAATTCTTGGCTTTTTGGGTTCCATTCAATCACCCTCTGCATCTTTGTAACAAAGTTATTCTGGGCGTTTTAGTTTCCACTCCACAATATTCGCATTTAAAAACGCTTAGAGTGATTCTACCTATCTTCTTTTCGTCCACCTTGACCAATAAATGAGACGTGAATTTGTCCATTCCATCACTCCTCATCACCAAACATATGCCTTGCAGTACGTTCATTTATTTGCGCTGGATCAATAGCACCCTGCTCTCTTTCAATCTCTTCCAACCATTCCTTAGCAGTATCTTTCGGCACCTTAAATACTCGCTGGATGATTTCAACAGTAGGTATCAATCCGAATGTCTTAGCTTGTCCATAGAATTTCAGTAGTGCTGACCTATCCTGGAATACACCATCGTCAAAATCTACTCCGATATGTTCAGCGGTCGGTATTTCCCCATCAAATAGCGGTTTACCATTCCATATAGTAGCTTTTGCAAGCTCTAATACAGAAATAACTAAACCCTTAATGAATTGCTCTACCTCGTAAACATGGTCGTTTCTAGTCTTATAGGTCAAATCATTCTCGCTAACAACCTCTGTAGCTGTTTTCATGCTCTTTCCATCAAATGAGAATGTACCTACAGACAATTTCAATTCCATTTCCAACGTTCTGAGCGATTGATTAATTGCTGCTATATACTGATCTGTCCGAATATCATTCGTAACATCTTTTACCGGTTCTTTGCCATCACTCATACGCATGGACTTATAAACGTTAACATCCGGATCAAAAACTTGTTTTGGTGGCCGCCCACTTTCATCCGGGATGGTATTTAACACAGAGTCATCTACAAATACAGTACGCTGACCCATCTTAATTTCCCACCAGAATTGGTCATACGTGTCGTTAATCTTTTTAAGAGTAGGTACAGCGTTGTCTGCAATGCCCAAACCCAACGGGCTTTGTGGGTTTATGTTATTAAAGCCGGAAGGTTTAAGGTAGTTAAATAACGGCCTTGATAACCCTTTGATATGCGTTGTTTCCTGCATACCCTCATAGATTTCATCCAACGGGACACGGGCGCCGACCTCTGAAGAACTTTCAGACTTGTAAAGCTCATTCGTTATTACATACAAGTTTTCCCCGTCTTCGTCTTTTCGCCATTCGTGAAACTCTAAAAGCGTATAGTAAATTGTGCGACTACCCTCTACTTTAGTCGTGACGGACTTCATCACACCTTCTGAGATACCATTACTATTACTACGTAACGGATAAAATGCATTAGCAAGCGCCCAAGAGAACTCAATCTCACCAGTTGCATTGTCTACATATGGCCTTACAGTCAATCCACCTAGCGCAAACATAGGTTCCAAGTAGTCTGCTAGATTCTTTTTGAATTTGTTATGTTCGAACACATGCGAAATGAACTCATGCGCTGATTTAAAGGTGTTTTCCTTCTTTTCTTCCTCTTTCGCATCTGAAACAGTAATCTCGCATTGTTCATTAAAAACAAGACCAGCCAGTACATCAGCGCTTAATTTACGTAAGTTCAGTGTCATATAATCCCGTTTCATGAGATTTCCATGCGAGTTGATATATTCCACTTGAGGATAATCGCCTTGATACTGTCTTAAATTTCGTTCAATCCTAGCAAGTTCGTTAGGGTCAATATTAATTTTGGAATGGTCATTAATAGATTTCAATGTTTGTCCACTCAATGCATACCCCCCTCTCTTAAATAGATTTTTAATGCTTTGTATCAGTCCCACGGCTTCACCTCCTAAACCTTCAAGCGTAAATCTCTGGCATTTGCTGTGCAAAAATACTGAAAATCATCACATGTATGGTCATCTTCCTTGATTACCTTAGGGTCATCAGAATTAAGTGTTTTTTCATCCCATTGGTATTTCTTATGTTCTTCAATGAAAATATCATTGCTATTGACGTATTTATTGCTATTCGCATCCTGCATTTCTATTGGATATGGATTTTTGAGATAATAAAAACGACCTTGCGCTAACAGGTCGTGAACATAATCAATCATATCTATTTTCTTTTTCTTAGCTACTGGATCCCAATGTTGACCATAATCTTTATAGTATTGGTTCCTCAATGCAGCTTCTGCACTATCAATAGTCCTTCTCATAATCCTAGCGCCTTTCCAGTGCTCTTGTGTTGATGTAGCTTTAATATAATCATGAATATCTTTGGACAATTCGCTTGGAGCTTTCTTTCTTGCTTGACCAGCTGGGCTGTAGTAATACGTATTCAATCTGATTACCTTACCCTTAGCTGTTAATCCGTAACAACCACATGAAGTAGCTGACACTGAATGTCCAGTATCCATCGAGTAGTAAAGCGCTATAACTCTGTCATCGCTAGGTAATTCATCAAGTGGTTTGAACAAATTCATGTTGTATACGTTGGTTCCTAACCCAACAGGCTCACCTAGATAGATATAGCGATAATAATCATAGTCATTATTCTTGATACGCTCAATGTCTTTCAACATCTGTTCTGTAACGAAGCCTAGCTCATCATCCAAATAACTAGATGAATGCACCAGGTAGTCATCTTCGCCAGTCATTCTATCCGACCACTCGTTAATCCAGTGATAAGGGTTACGTGGTGGGTTATACGACCAGAAGAACTGCACAAATGGTGCTAACGGATGTTTTTGTCTCATGAACGTAACGTTAGATTGGTCAAATTCTTCTTCACTGCTGAATTCAGCGCTTTCCTCGTACCACACTGCGATTATGTCTTCAATATCGTTTGATTTAAGCTTTTGGAAGTCATCTTGACCATAGAAATAGAATGTGCTACCTGTTTTCTTATGCGTTATTTTGAATGGTGATACAGTCGCTTTAAAACGATTTGTCATCCCAAATAATTTAATAGCCCACTGAATTTTATTGAAAACAGAATCTCGAATCGTGTTGCCGACCTTACGAATAACAACTACATTCGCTTTTTCACCCTTTATGATGTACATAATCATCATAAATACTAGTTTAAGAGCAATAACGGAAGATTTGAATGAGTTACGTCCACCCTTTAGGATGTTGTATGGCTTAGTTGAAGTCCATACGCCTTTAAAGTGTGGGTTAACGTTTTTTTGTACATCGAATAGTACTTTTTTATTTTTCTTAGTCATCATCATCGCTCCAAGCATCTACAATGATGATTTCTTCTGATTCATCATCTGTGTTCTCTTTGGATAATCTTTCAGCTTCTACCTCAGCCTTTTTAATATTAGCTTGCATAAGCTGTAATTTAAGTTTACGTTCGTCATCATCATGGGCTAGATCGTTGAATTGTTTAATAAGATTACGTAATTCGGACATTGCTCTAGATTGCGCTGTTAAAAATGTAGCTTGCCTATCCCAAGCAAATTGGAATTCAT